>JAMONN010000134.1 GCA_027065775.1 Flavobacteriaceae bacterium
TTCATCGCTTTGAAATGACGTGCTTGTACAATATCTTTATTACCTGTAGTTGTAATCACAATATCTGCTGTACCAATAACAGTTTCTAATTTTTTTACTTCAAAACCATCCATTGCTGCTTGTAAAGCACAAATTGGATCAATTTCGGTAACTGTTACAATAGAACCAGTTCCTGCAAATGATGCTGCTGTACCTTTACCAACATCACCATAACCACAAACAATTACTCTTTTACCTGCTAACATAATATCAGTTGCTCTACGGATTGCATCTACTGCAGATTCACGACAACCATATTTATTATCGAATTTTGATTTTGTAACCGAATCGTTTACGTTTATTGCTGGCATTGTTAATGTTCCGTTAGCAACACGTTCGTATAAACGATGAACTCCTGTTGTAGTTTCTTCGGATAAACCTCTAATGTTTTTAGCCAATTCTGGATATCTATCTAAAACCATATTGGTTAAATCTCCACCGTCATCTAAAATCATATTTAATGGTTTTCTATCTTCACCAAAGAAAAGTGTTTGTTCAATACACCAATCAAATTCTTCTTCATTCATACCTTTCCAAGCATAAACTGCAATACCAGCATCAGCAATTGCTGCTGCTGCTTGATCTTGTGTAGAGAAAATATTACAAGAACTCCAAGTAACTTCCGCTCCAAGAGCTATTAATGTTTCAATTAAAACAGCAGTTTGAATAGTCATATGTAAACAACCTGCAATTCTTGCACCTTTTAATGGCTGCTCATCTTTATACTCTTCACGTAAAGACATTAAACCTGGCATTTCTGCTTCGGCTAATTCTATTTCTAATCTTCCCCAAGATGCTAGAGAAATATCTTTTACTTTATTTTTTACGAAAGGAATTGTTTTTGTGCTCATATTTTTTTTTCTTTTGAAAGTGTTTATCTTTGTAATAATTCGATTGCAAAATTACAAAATAACTTTGAATATACGATGCCATTATACAAAAGCATAAACCCGAAACCAAATACTACTATTTTAGTTTGGAAAATTAAAGAAGAATTAACTGTTTTAGAAGATATTTACTTAAATGAAAATAGTTTAAAACGAATTAGTGGAATGAAATCTGAATCGCATAAAAAAGGGTTTTTAAGTGTACGACATTTGTTGGCAGAATTAAACTATTCCGATAAGGACTTATTTTATACAGATGATGGAAAACCCCATTTAAAAGATGGAAAACGGATTTCGATTACACATTCCTTCAATTTTGCAGCAATAATAATAAGTGACCAAATTGTTGGTATTGATATCGAAAAAAATAGAGATAAAATTATTAGAATCTCGGATAAATTTATTGGTAATGAGAGTGATTTTTTAGTTGCCAAAAATTTAGTGGAACAACTTACTGTAATTTGGGGCGCAAAAGAAAGTCTGTATAAAATTCACCCAGATGGTGGTTTATTATTTAAACATCATTTACCAATTGAAGCGTTTAAATTAACCGATAAAAAAACCAAAGGTTGGATTAAGAAAGATAATTTCTACGAAGTTTTTAAAATTTTCTTTGAGCAATTTGAAGGTTTTACTTTAGTTTATGCTTTGAATTGATTAAATTTGACATCATTTAAATTATTATTATTATTATGAAAAAAATATTATTGTTTTTTAGTCTATTACCATTTATGCTTTTTGGACAACATTATGTGTTAGATAACTCTTTTGGTAATAATGGAATTGTTATTACAGATAAAAATAATGATGACAATACATTTAAGTCTTTAATAGAATTAAATGATAATAAATTACTTGCTTTAACTTATGATTATTCATATTCTACAAATAATCCTTATCAATTATTAAAATACATGCCGTCTGGTGATTTAGATATTAATTTTGGTGTTAATGGCTTTTTTGAATTACCTTATAATCAAGATATTTTTATCAATGATATTTTATTGCAAAATGACGAAAAAATACTACTATTAGGTAATAAAGATATTTATCCTTTAAATTTATTTTTGAATAGAGTTTTATCTAATGGCGAAATTGATTTAACATTCGGGAATAACGGTTTTGTGGAAATGCCCGGTTTTGTATATAAAAAAGGAATTATACAAGATGATGGGAAAATTATATTAACTGGTATTTCAAAAATAAATGACGAATATTATGGGAAAACATTAAAACTTCTCCCTAATGGTGAATTAGATGTGACTTTTGGTGAAAACGGAATCGTTACAACTTATTTAAACGGAATATTTTTTAATACTAAAAACATTCTTGTGTCTAATAATAATATTTATATACACTTTCAGATAGGATTACACAACCTAATGGAATATAATGATTATATTGTTAAATACTCTTTAACTGGTGAATTAGATTTAAATTTTGGTAGTAACGGAATTTTAAACACTCACGCTAGTGATGAGAATTTTTCTTCTGCATTAAACATTAAAGAAAACGGAAAATTAATTTTAGCAATTAAAAATGAAGTATCTTATTTTCTAACTCAATTTGAACCTAGTGGAAATTTAGATGTTTCTTTTGGAACTAATGGGATTGCAACTAATGATTATGATTTTAGCAATTATATTTATGGTCATGGTATTAATAAAATCATTATTACCAATGATGATAAACTATTAATTTATGGTAGTTTATCTTATGATTTGAATGGAGAAGATGCGTTTAAACCTTTCTTGACTAATCATTATTTAAATGGAGAAGTAAATTTCGATTTTTCTATTGTTGAAGAATCATTTTTTGCAAACATGGATCTCATTTTACAAGAGAATAATAATATTTTAATAGTTGGAGAATCATTTTGGTTTGAAGAGTTTCAAGATATTGTTCTTACACGTTATACAGATAATATTTTATATACTAACGAACATTCGCTACAGAAATTTAATATTTATCCTAATCCGGTGACTAATTTTTTAACTATTGATCAAAATATAAGTTCTAATGTTTTTTTAAAATATAGCATAAATGATATTCTTGGTAAAACTATTTTAGAAGGAAAATTAGATGTTTCTAATAGTAAAATTGATATTTCTTCAATAAATAATGGTATTTATTTTATTAAAGTTAATAACCAATCCTCCAAATTTGTTAAAAAATAGGTTAGATTTTCACAATTGTAATGAATAATCTTTTGTTTATGCCTTTTGTTTATGCTTTGAATTAAAAGGGAGATTGTAAAGACGTTTTGCAAAACGTCTTTACAATCTCCCTTTTTTACATATATTTGCCTCAATGATTTTAGATTATATAAATAAGGCGAAAAATAACAACGAAAAATTGTTGGCAATTTTATTAGATCCAGATAAAATAAATCTAGATCAATTACCTCTAGTTATTAAAAAAATAAATGATTCAGATGCAAATCTAATATTTGTTGGTGGTAGTTTGTTATTTAAAAACATCTTAGATAATTTTATTAAAACCATCAAAAAATATTCTGATTTACCTGTGGTTTTATTTCCAGGTTCGGCAATTCAGATTTCTAATGAAGCAGACGCTATTTTATTTTTACAGTTAATTTCTGGTCGAAATCCCGAATATTTAATTAGCAATCAAATTATTGCTGCACCATTATTAAAACAAACTAATTTAGAGGTAATTTCTACCAGTTATTTATTAGTTGAAAGTGGTAGAGAAACTACAGTATCTTATATTAGTAATACCAAACCATTACCAGCACACAAACCCGAAATTGCTATGGCAACTGCTTTAGCAGGACAATATATTGGGCATCAATTAATTTATTTAGATGGCGGAAGTGGCGCTCTAAATCCTGTTTCTTTAGAAATGATTTCAAAAGTTGCAAAAGTAGTGGATTTACCAATAATTGTTGGTGGCGGTTTAAAATCAAAAGAACAAATAAATAAGGTATACAATGCAGGTGCAACTATTGTTGTTGTTGGTACTGCTTTTGAAAATGATACCGAATTATTAAATAACATTTAGATAATACAACAGATTCCGAAACAAGTTCGGAACGACGTTATGAAAGCCAAAATAAAAATAAATAACAAAAAAATAAAAGTTGATTTATCTAAACCTCTAGATATATCCATACCATTAGAAAATAAAAAAGGTGCTTTGGCTTGGTATGTAGATAATCCTATTATTGAACCAGTTATTTCTGGTGATTTTATAGGTAGTGTTGCAAAAGGAGCAAGTACCAATTTTAATAAAATCACTTTTTATCCGCATGCAAATGCTACGCATACCGAATGTGTTGGTCATATTACCAAAGAGTTTTATAGTATTAATAAAACCTTAAAAACATTTTTCTTTTTATCTGAATTGATTTCCATTACACCAGAAAAATTAAACTCTGATTTTGTAATCACAAAACAACAATTAGAAAACGCGATTCAAGATCACAACATTGATGCATTAATTATTAGAACATTACCTAATACAAAAGATAAGTTAAATCAAAATTATTCAAATACAAATCCGCCTTATTTATTAGAAGAAGCAGCAATTTATTTACGCGAAATAGGTATTAAACATCTATTAATAGACTTACCTTCGGTAGATAAAGAAAAAGATGACGGTAAATTGGTTTCGCATAAAGCATTTTGGAATTTTAACGATACGCTAAGGTTAGACGCTACAATTACGGAATTTATTTATGTGACTAATAAAATTAAAGATGGTTTATATCTATTAAATCTCAATATTGCTTCTATAGAGAATAATGCTAGTTTAAGCAAACCTGTATTATATAGGTTATTATAAGAATTACGAAATCGGAAATTTATTTTTTTGATGTTCATTAAAATGTTTGGTCAATTATTTTTGACCTAAAAAAACCCTTTCAATGTAAATTTCCATAAGGATATTAAACGCTGAAAGGGTTTTTGTGCTTTTTAAAGAAATTCTTATTTCCTTTTTATTAAACTCGTAATAGAATTAATTCTATTAACCATTCATAGACATTAAGAATTCTTCGTTATCTTTGGTATATTTAATTTTTTCTTGAATGAATTCCATTGCTTCAATAGGGTTCATATCTGCTAAGAATTTACGCAACAACCATAAACGTTGTATGTCTTGTTTTGCTAATAATAAATCATCTCTACGTGTACTTGATTTGATTAAATCAATTGCAGGGAAAATTCTACGATTAGAAATATTTCTATCTAATTGTAATTCCATATTACCAGTACCTTTAAATTCTTCAAAAATTACTTCGTCCATTTTAGAACCAGTATCTGTAAGTGCTGTTGCAATAATAGTTAAAGAACCACCATTTTCAATTTTACGTGCTGCACCAAAGAAACGCTTAGGTTTATGTAAAGCATTTGCATCAATACCACCAGAAAGTATTTTACCAGATGCTGGTGCAACTGTATTGTAAGCTCTTGCTAAACGAGTAATAGAATCTAATAAAATAACCACATCATGACCACATTCTACTAAACGTTTTGCTTTTTCTAAAACAATATTAGCCACTTTTACGTGTTTTTCTGCAGGTTCATCAAAAGTAGAAGCAACAACTTCACCTTTGGTAGATCTTCTCATGTCTGTTACCTCTTCAGGACGTTCATCAATTAATAAAATAATTTGATATGCTTCAGGATGATTTTCCGCAATAGCGTTAGCAATATCCTTAAGCAACATGGTTTTACCAGTTTTAGGTTGTGATACAATCATACCACGTTGGCCTTTACCGATTGGTGCAAACATGTCCATAATTCTTGTTGAAAGAGAACTATTTTTACCAGCAATATTAAATTTTTCGTTAGGGAATAAAGGAGTTAAATGTTCAAAAGCAACTCTATCTCTAACAATACTTGGATTTAATCCGTTAATTAAAGAAACTTTTAAAAGTGGAAAATAACGTTCGCCTTCTTTTGGTGGTCTAACAGCGCCTTTTACGGTATCACCTGTTTTTAAACCAAATAGTTTAATTTGTGATTGCGAAACATAAATATCATCTGGCGACGATAAATAATTATAATCTGATGATCTTAAAAAACCATAACCATCATTCATTATATCTAAAACACCTTCAGATTCTATAATACCATCAAATTCAAAATCAGGATCACGATAACGACCTTGATGCTTTATTTGATTTCCTCTATCTACTTTTGGTTTATTATTTTGAGGTCTGGTAGAATTACTTTTATTATTGGGTTTACTTTGAGTAGAATTATTTTGAGTAGAACTATTTTTATTTTTAGTTACTTTCTTTTTATAATTTGGGTTTAAAGCATTTGCTCTTTCGTTTCTTGAACGTTGTTCTTCAATTATTTCCTCTTTAGTAAGTTCTTTATCCGAAACTTCTTCTGTGGATTTTTTAGGAGTTACCTTTTCTTTTTTCGAAGATTTTTCTATCACTTCTTCTTTAACCTCTTCTTTAGGGAATTCTAACTTAGGATTCTCTTGTTTTTTCTCTACTCTTTTTCTTGGTGCTTTCTTTGCTTCCGGTTTTTTCTCTTCTTTAGAGTTTTCTTTAGGACTTTCCTTAGGACTTTCTGTAGGTTTTCCTCCTTTAGCTTGTTCATCTAAAATTAAATAGATTAAATCTATTTTTTTTAATTGACTCGTTTTTTTTAGACCAATTGTTTTTGCAATTTCTTGTAAATCAACTAGTTTTAATTGTTTTAGTTTTTCAATGTCAAACATTCTGTATGTATAGTGTTATTAGTTATTTTGAATTCTCAAGAGTTAGATATAACTTGTTGTTGAACTTAAAGAATTGTAATGAAGTTTATTACAATATTATTCCTTTAATAATGCAATAGTACAACTTTTATTTTAAATAAAAATATTTTCTTTCTTAAAAGTTTAGTGTATTTTTGCATCGTTATTTTACAAAATATGATTCAAAGAATTCAATCTTTATTTTTATTAATTGCTTCTGGAATTTCTGGAGGTTTGATTTTTATTTTTTCTTTATGGAAGAATTTAAAGTCTAATGAAATTTTTGCATTAGATACTTTTGCAAATGAATCTTTATTAACCAAATCTATTGGTGCATTATTTATCGTTTCGGCAATATTATCTTTCATTACTATTTTCTTATTTAAAAACAGAAAATTACAGTTTGTAATGAATAGATTAAATATATTATTAAATTTTTTATTAGTAGGATTTATCGTTTATCATTTACTAACATTATCTGGAGACGCGAAAGTGTCTGAGAAAGGTATTGGCTCTTTTTTACCTCTATTAAGTGTGTTTTTATTAGTTTTTGCTAATAAATTCATCAAAAAGGATGAAGATCTTGTAAAATCAGTAGACAGGTTAAGATAAAACTAATTTAGTTATTGTGTTAGAAAGTCGTTCTTAATAGAACGACTTTTGTTTTTTTCAATGAAGTTTTAAAAGTTTGACATTCATTTATTTTTGATACATTTGCTACTGTAAACAGTTAATAAATTACATTGAAATATAGTTTGAACTCACCAAAAAATGAAAGAAAAAATAATTCAATATTTAGATAAAATCGAAAAGGAAAAAGACGTAAAAATTCTTTTAGCTTGCGAAACAGGCTCGAGAGCTTGGGGATTTCCTTCGCCAGATAGTGATTTTGATATTAGAATTATCTATGTTCATAAAAAAGATTGGTATTTATCACTCTCTGAAAAAAGAGATAGTATTGATTTAATGTTTGAAAATAACGAAATTGATATTACAGGTTGGGATTTAAGAAAATCACTTAGACTTTTACAAAAATCAAATGCTCCGTTATTAGAACGCATACAATCACCTATTCTTTACAAACACGAAAGTACATTTTTAAAAGAAATGAATGAATTAGCAAATTCTCAATATTCAAGAATTGCTACAATTCATCATTATTTAAGTATGGCAAAAAAGTTTTTAGAAGAACTAAAAGAAAAGGAAGATTATAAACTTAAAAAGTTTTTCTATGCTTTACGTTCTGCAACAGCTTGTAAATGGATACTCGAAAAAGAAGAAATGCCACCAATCGAATTTCAGAAAATGCTTAGTGGTTTAAACATTAAAAATAGTTTAATAAATAGAATTAATGAACTCATTTCTTTGAAAGCAACAATAAGTGAAAGTTATCTACACAATGGAGAAATTGAACTTATAAACTTTATAGAGACTTGCATAAACTCAGCAAACGAAAAACGAAAAACTCTATCATCATCTAAAGGAAATAAAGACGAATTAAATACTTTTTTCTTAAAAACACTTACTCAAAATGACAATTGAAGAACTAAAAGAAAAAGGGTTAATCATTCTTGAATGTATAAGCGGTAGTAGAGCATACGGTTTAGATACACCAAGTTCTGACACAGATATTAAAGGTGTGTTTTTATTACCTAAAAAAGACTTTTATGGTCTTGAATATACAGCACAAGTTAGCAATCCTACAAATGACATTGTCTATTATGAGTTAGGTCGATATTTGGAATTACTATCCGTAAATAATCCAAATATTTTAGAACTTTTAAATACACCTAAATCAGCAATTTTATATAAACATCCGTTTTTAAATGAAATTAAATCAGAATTAATTTTATCTAAACTATGTAAAAATACATTTGGCAAATTTGCTTTATCACAAATCAAAAAAGCAAAAGGACTGAAAAAGAAAATTGTAAATCCAATTGGAAAAGAAAGAAAAAATGTTTTGTCTTTTTGTTATGTAAATTATAATCAAGGTTCAATTTCATTGTTAAAATACCTTGAAATAAATAATTGGAAACAAGAAAATTGTGGCCTAATTAATATTTCTCACATGAAAAATATGTTTGGTTTATTTTATAGCCAAACTGTTGGTTACAATGGTATTATAAAAAATGAATTGTCAAATGACATTCGTTTAAGTTCAATACCTAAAGAAGAAAAACAAAAAGCACTACTCTATTTTAATAAAGATGGTTATTCAAAATATTGTAAAGAGTATAAGCAATATTGGGATTGGGTAGAAAATAGAAATGAAATAAGATATAAAAACACACAAAGTCACGGAAAAAAATATGATGCAAAAAATATGATGCACACATTTAGACTTTTAGAAATGGCAATTGAAATTGGAAAAAAAGGAGAGATTAACGTCAAACGCCCAAACAGAGAGTTTCTTCTTGATATTAAAAGTGGAAATTATGAATATGAAGACCTTTTAATAATGGCAAAAGAACGACAAGATGAAATGGAAACTGTTTTTGATAATTCAGAACTACCCGAAAGACCGAATATAAAAATGATAAATAAACTTACTTATGAACTAAGAAATAAGTTCTACAAAGACCAATAATGAATTGTGAATTTGATTTATTATTTAATTTCGCCAACTCAGTCCCAATCAATCGTAAACGTGAAATAAACAAACTGACTAAATAAAAAAATATACGAAGTAGCTTAACTCTATAAATTTCAAAAATTTATATTTATTACGTTACAAAATCCCTTTAGGTAAAATTTTTCTAGTCCAAGTTTTAATACGTTTGGTTCTTTTTACTTTATTGTCAGGATTAAAATCTAAGGTGATTTCCCAAGAGTTTTCGGGTTTAAATTCCTCGTTAAATTGGTCTAAAACATTTTTAAACACTTTTTTTGAGTGAATAACTGTAATGCATTCTGTGTTTAAATTTGCGGATCTTGGATCTAAATTAAAAGTACCAATCACCGTTATTTTATTATCCACAAGCATTGATTTGGCATGTAAACCAAATATTGGTGTAAAATCTAACTTTTGTTGTAATTGGTTGTTCATTATTTGCTTTCTTATGGCAGCATCTGGTTTAAATTCAAATAGTTGAACGCCAATTTTTAGTAATTTTTCTCTATCGGTTTGATAACTTGCAAATGCTTCTAAGTTATCGGTTGATGCTAAACTATTAGTTAATATCCTGATTTTAACACCTCGGTTAATAGCATTTTTAAATAGTAATCTGGTGCTTTTTGTAGTTATTAAATATGGTGTTTGTATCGCTATATTTTGTTTTGCATTTTTGATTAATTCTAATAAAGAAGTAGTTGTTTTTCCGCCACCTTTTAGACCTTTCTTCACCTTATTTTTTCCTGGAATGTCCGAAATAAACTGAACAGAGTCTACCCAAACCAATTTATCCGATTTTTTTATAGTTTGTATCGTTGCAGTAAAATTTTCGATTTTAAATCTAATCTGAGGCCAAAAATTATCTGGATTACAAGCATATTGATGTAAATTTTCAAATCGTTGTTTATCCGTAACATCTATTAAATCTTCTTTTACTAAATTAGTGATTTTTACACTGTGTTCGCTTTTCCAAAAATCAATAAACGAAGATTTTACATCTTTAACCGATTTACCAATAAGTAAAACATCACGATCTCTAAAATTATATTCATGGTCGTAATCAAAATATTCATCCGCAATATTTCTTCCGCCAGTAATAACCACTTTATCATCTACAATAAAAGTTTTATTATGCATTCGCTGATTAGCACCTCTAAAATCTGTAGTAAATTTCTTTATTTTACTAACTAAATTTTTCCCTAAATTAACACCAGGATTATATACCTTTATTGTAATATTTTTATGTGAATTTAGAGTTAAAATATCTTTTACTCTTGTATTTACCATAAAATCATCGATAAGTATTCTTACTTTAACACCTCTATTTGCAGCTCTTACCAAATAATCGCAAGCAATTAAACCAATATTATCGGTTGAAAATATAAAGTACTGTATATCAATAGTTTTTTCGGAAGATTCACACAACCATGCTCTTGTTATTACAGAATTACTGCCACTTTCTAATACATAAACACCTGTTTGAGTTGCTGCTTTTTTATCGAATTCTTTTAATTCATCAGACAAACTAACGTTATTTATGTTATGAATTTCAGCACAAAAATCTTTTTCTTGCAATGGTATTTTATTGTCTTTAGAACATGAAATAATGAAAATTAAAAAAAAACAGAGAATTAAATTTTTCATAAAAGATTTTTTACAAAGAAAATAAAAAATATTAGGTTTACTACTGATTTCAGTAATTTTCGAAAAAACTGACCCAAAAACTTATAGGGTTGGAGGTTTTGGATCAAGTTCAAAACTTGTGGAGTTTTTATATTTAGGCAAATAATTTTTGTAATCTAAACATGAAGAAATCCACTTTTCTTACACCTCTTAATTGTGTTCTAAAACCTTTTATTTTAGCGTTAAAA
>JAMONN010000135.1 GCA_027065775.1 Flavobacteriaceae bacterium
GAACATCATTTAAATGGTGAACATACCGTTTTTGGCGAAGTAATTAAAGGAATGCAAATTATTGATAAAATTACCAAACTAAGAACAGGGAAAGATGAATGGCCTTATCAAGATGTTTATATTGATGCCGAAGTTGTGGAGTAACTTAAGGGTTTTAGGTGAAAAGTTTTGGGTAAAAGTAAGTGACGTATTAACGAAAAGAGATGAGTTTCAAAAAACTTTCTGAATCTTTCTGTTTACTTTCCTTTGTGCGTTCTTTGTAACGATACTTTATTGTCAGTTAATTAACGATTTAATCTTTCGTCTTATGTCTTATAAGCGAAGCGGTCTATTGTCTTTATCGAATAGCAATAATTAGAAACATCAAAACCAAACAAACATTTGTAAGAAACTGACATAATCTTTATATTTGCAATAAGTTTATTTAGAATTAATATTGAGTTATTCAAAATTAAAAATCCAACATTTAAAATTATAAAATCCAAACATGGGAAGAGCATTCGAATTTAGAAAAGCAAGAAAAATGAAACGTTGGTCTGCAATGGCAAAAACCTTTACACGTATTGGTAAAGATATTGTTATGGCAGTAAAAGAAGGCGGATCTAATCCAGAAGCAAATTCAAGATTACGTGCGGTAATTCAAAATGCAAAGGCAGCAAATATGCCATTGGCAAACGTAGAACGTGCCATTAAAAAAGCAACCGATAAAGATCAAGCAGATTATAAAGAAGTGCTTTTTGAAGGTTATGCACAGCATGGTATTGCAGTTTTAGTAGAAACAGCAACCGATAATAATAATAGAACTGTAGCAAATGTACGCGCTTGTTTTAGTAAAACCGATGGAAATATGAGTACTTCTGGTTCGGTAGTTTTTATGTTTGACAGAACTTGTAATTTTAGAATTGAAAAAAATGATGATTTAGATTTGGAAGAATTAGAATTAGATTTAATGGATTTTGAAGTAGAAGAAGTTTTTATAGACGATGATGGTATTATTATTTACGCACCTTTTGAACAATTTGGTGGTGTTCAAGATTATTTAGAAGAAAAAAAATTAGAAATATTATCTTCAGGATTTGAAAGAATACCAACAACTACAAAAAAGGTTTCTGAAGAACAACAAGCAGATGTGGAGAAATTATTAGAAAAATTAGAAGAAGATGATGATGTACAAAATGTGTATCATAATATGGAGATGTAAAATATAATAATGTTAGCAATTAATTATCTATATAGGTAATAATTTTATAAATTAGCAGAAGAATATAACGAAAATAGTTGGTTATACGCAATTATTAGCGTTGTTGTTTATTATTTAGGTACTTTTTTTAGAGGGTTATTGATTGGAATTATTGGTTTTTTATTTGATGGTACAATTAATTTTGGAAATATAGAATTAATGTTTATAGCATTAATTTTTGGGATTTCTGCGTCTGTTGTTTTTCATTATTTTTTAGAAAAAAAGTGGAAAAATAAAATTAAAAAATCAGTTAGTGAAATTGATGAAATTGGTAATAAAAGAATAGAAAATTAAAACTGCATCATTTTTTTAAACGAATAATCAGGGGTTGTATTTTAAAATTTAAAACCTAAGAAATAACACCACTACCAATTAACTCATCTTCTAAATACCAAGCAGCAAATTGACCTTCGGTTATTGCAGATTGTTCATTTTCAAAAGCAACATATAAACCATTATCGATTTTAAAAATTTCAGCATTTTCTAAAGGCTGTCTATAACGTATTCTTGCTTTTACTTTTAAAGATTCGTTGCTTTTTAATGCTAAATCCGTTCTTATAAAATGCAGTTCTTCATTGGTTATAAAAAGTACTTTTCTATATAAACCTTTATGAGTTTTGCCTTCGCCAGTATAAATAGTATTTGTATTTACATCGGTTTCAATTACAAATAAAGGTTCTTTTGTACCGCCAACGGCAAGTCCTTTTCGTTGTCCTTTGGTGAAATAATGTGCTCCTTGATGTTTACCTACTATTTTTCCGTCAGATTCATTATAGGTATATTTTGTTGCAAAAAATTGTAACTCTTCTTCCTTATTCTTAAATTCAGGAATTACTCGATTAAATATTTCGGAATCTTTTGCTATCGTTATAATATTACCTTCTTTTGGTTGTAATTTTTGTTGTAAAAAATCGGGTAATTTCACTTTACCAATAAAACATAAACCTTGTGAATCTTTTTTATTTGCTGTAATTAAATCTAATTCCGTTGCAATTTTTCGTACTTCGGGTTTGGTTAATTCGCCAATAGGAAATAATGTTTTAGATAATTGCTCTTGCGATAATTGACATAAAAAATAGGATTGATCTTTATTGGTATCTTTTCCTGCTAATAATTGATAGGTTTCTGTTCCTTTAACATCAATAATTCCTTTTCTACAATAATGACCTGTGGCAACATAATCTGCACCTAAACTTAATGCGATTTTCATAAAAACATCAAATTTGATTTCACGATTACATAAAACGTCTGGGTTTGGTGTTCTGCCCATTTTATATTCGTTAAACATATAATCGACAATACGGTCTTTATATGCCGCACTTAAATCAACTACCTGAAAAGGAATATTTAATTTTTCAGCAACCAACATAGCATCATTACTATCTTCTAACCACGGACACTCATTAGAAATAGTAACCGATTCATCATGCCAATTTTTCATGAATAAACCAATAACCTCACAACCTTGTTGTTGCAATAAATATGCTGCAACACTAGAATCTACTCCGCCAGAAAGACCAATAACTACTTTTTTCACGTATCTAATTTTAAGGTTGCAAAAATACGCTAAGGTTTTGAATAAAAAAAACTACCAAAATAAATTATAAATAATTTATATTTTTGGTAGTTCAACTAACAACTATATATTTAATTTTTTTTCAGCAACTTCCCAACTCTAAATCGGTTTTCATACGACAAATATAAGGTGCTTTATAATTCTGTAAAAGGGGAAAAACACCCTTTTTAATAAATTTAATGTTTCGGTTTTTCTGCATCAATAGAGTGTGAATATTCACCATCAATATAAATTTTCCAAGAACCAATTCTTAGATCATTATGGTAATTGCCACTTTCTCTAATAATACCTGTTAATCTATCATAGTAAGTCGCTTCGCCTTCTAATTTACCATTAACATAAGTTAAATCTTGGTAAATATGGTTGTTAACCGAATACCTTTTATAACTACCATGAATTTTTCCATTTTGATAAAAGGTTAAAATAGTTGGTTTTTTATTTGAGTAAAAAGTTTTATAATCACCATTTAAAATATTATTAATGTAGAATTCTTCTTGCATAATAGTCTTGCCATCATTATGATAATATAACCATTTGCCTATTCTGTTTTTTTTAGCCATTTTACCAGTACTTTTTAATTTACCAGATTTTGAATAAAATTTTACATTGGCAATATCATTAGTGGCATTAAATTCCCTAATTACTGTCGGATGATCTGATGAAGCAGCGGAATAGGATTTAAATATACCTATTTCTTTACCATGATTAAATTCGCCTTGATATCTAATTCTACCATTATTGTATTTTTTTTGCCAAATACCATGACGTTTATTATTGGCATCAAACTGATTTGTTTTTTGCGCATTTGTAGTTGAAACCACAAAAAACAGCACTATAGCTACTATTATTTTCATAATTGAATTCGTTTTATAAGATAACTTAGTTTTTCAAATTTTAGTATTCAATTATTGTTCCAAAATCGATTAATTACAATTTACTCTAGGTATTTCATTCATATAAAATCCTTTAGAAATATCTTTAAATTTCCAAATGCCGTCAATTTCTTGTTTTTCACCACCTAAAATTGAAATTTTATTTTCTTCGATTTTAAAAACAACTTCTTCTTTTTTAAGATTTCCATTTTGATTAAAAAGGCAAATTGTTGTTGCTATATTATCTTTAATAATACCAGTAAAATTACCTTTATTTACTTTTTCTTCAAACGGAATATAATCAAAATTACCAGAAACGTTATTGCCATTAATGTCTAAATTAATGATTAACTCATTGGTTTCTACAACTTCCTTTTTGTTTTTAATCGTTCTGTTTTCTATAATTTCTTTAAAACAATTTTTGCCGTCATTAATTTTAAAAACAACATTTTTAGTAGTTGTAATATCTTCTATACTATTTTTTTTATCTTTTTTACAACTTACTATGGTTACTAAAAGAACTAATATAATTAATTTGATTTTCATGAATACTGAGTTTAATATTTAAGTTGGCAAAACTACCATTTTTATTTTTGAGAATATTTATTGGTGTATTTTTTATATAATTGTTTTTGATGTGTATCTAAACTAATATTTCTACCTTGTATATACGCACTTATTACTTTATTAGTTCGCATATCTAAAGTATCGCCTTCCGAGATAAATAAGGTTGCATCTTTACCAACTTCTAATGAACCAACTTTAGTATCAATCTTTAAAATTTTTGCGGTATTTAAAGTTAACATTGCAATTGCTTTTTCGTAATCTAAACCGTATGCAACTGCGGTACCAGCATAAAAAGGTAGATTTCTTGTTTGCATACGTTCCATTCTTCCGCCAGCAACATCTAATGCTACTAAAATACCAGCATCATCTAATAATTTTGGCAATTTAAATGGTAGTTTTATATCTTGATCTTCTGCGGTTGGTAACGCATGAATTCTCTTTAATATTATTGGAACATTATTTTCTTTTAAGAGATTGGTAACTTTATATGCATCAAATCCGCCAACGATAACAAGGTTTTTAATATTAAATTCATTTTTAAAATCAATTGCTTCTACGATTTCTTTTTCGCCATTTGCATGAATAAATAAGGTTTGCGAACCATTAAAAATACCTTGCATTGCTTTGTTCTTTAAATCGATGGTTTCTTTATTGTTTGCTTTTGCATCACTAAAAAAATCTTTTATTCTTTGTACATCTTTCACATAATTTTTATTTTCTACAATTGGTCCAGGTTCTGCCCACCAACCTGAACGTCTAAAAGATGCTGGCCAATTTAAATGAATACCATCATCTTCTTTTATAAGTGCATCTTCATAATTCCAAGCATCAAATTGTACAATAGACGAAGTGCCAGAAATATTGCCGCCTCTTGGTGTTATTTGTGCTATTAACATACCATTTGCTTTAATGGTTTCTGTTACTTTCGATTCGGTATTATATGCTATAATACTACGTATGTGTGGATTCATTCGGCCTATTTCACCTTGATCTAGAGTTGCTTTTACAGCATCTATCTCTGCTAAGCCTAAAGTGGAATTTGGTACTATAAAACCTGGATACACATGTTTTCCTTCGGCATTAATAATGGTGCCTAAATATGCTTTTTTTGTTAATGTAGCATCGGTAACTAAGGTTATTTTTCCGTTTTCGAACATTATTAAACTGTTTTCAATGACTTCGCCATTACCAATGTGTGCGGTTGCTCCGTGAATGGTAACAATACCATTTTGTTTTTTTGCTGGTGTTTGTTGGGCGAATATTATCGTTGGAATTAGTAGTAATAGAAATATTATATTTTTCATGTTATTTTGTCTTTTTTTTACCATATAAGGCATTAAAGTTCATATAAGTTGACTAGTTTTAGTCTTTTAGTCGAAACTTACCAACCTTCAGAATCACAATGGTATAATTTCTCTTCTTTTTTCTTTGGTTTTTGTGTTTTAACTCCTGAATTTTTCTCTGCTAACATTAGATTGATTAATTCATTACGTTCTTCTGATATTGCTTTTTGTTGCAACTTATCTTGGTCTATATCAAAATAAATAGTTCCTTCTATGATAGTTTTTTCCGCTTTAGCGTAAATAGATAAAGGATTGTCACTCCAAAGTACCACATCGGCATCTTTGCCAGTTTTAATACTACCAACTCGATCATCAATATGTAATAATTTTGCAGGGTTTAAGGTTACAAATTTCCATGCTTCTTCTTCCGAAACATCGCCATATTTTACCGCTTTTGCTGCTTCTTGATTCATTCGTCTAGACATTTCTGCATCATCGGAATTAAATGCAACCGTAATACCTTGTTTGTGCATAATTGCGCCGTTATATGGTATAGCATCGTTTACCTCGAATTTATATGCCCACCAATCGGAAAATGTAGATCCGCCAACACCATGTTTTTTCATTTTATCGGCAACTTTATAACCTTCTAATATATGTGTAAATGTATTTATTCTAAAATTAAATTGCTCTGCAACACGCATTAACATGGTTATTTCGGATTGTACATAAGAGTGACAGGTAATAAATCTTTCTTTGTTTAGTATTTCTGCTAATACTTCTAACTCTTCATTGTATCGTGGTTTTTTACCTGCTTTTTTTGCTGTATCATATTCTTTTGCTCTTGTGAAATTACCAACAAAAACTTGTTCAACGCCCATTCTTGTTTGTGGAAATCTACGCGAATTAAAAGGTGTTCTTGAATGTTTGACATTTTCGCCTAAAGCAAATTTTATAAATTTATGATTTTTGTATTGCATTACATCAGGGTTTTCGCCCCATTTTAATTTTATTAATGCTGCGCGACCACCAATTGGATTTGCTGAACCATGTAATAATTGCGAAGTTGTTACGCCACCAGCCAAATCACGATAGATATTTATATCATTAGATTTCACCACATCTTGAATGGTAACTTCAGCAGAATTATTTTGTCCGCCTTCATTTACACCATTAGAAATTGCAATGTGTGAATGTTCGTCTATAATTCCTGCGGTTAGGTGTTTATTTGTGCCATCAATCTCTTTAAAACCTTGTTTTTTGAATGTACCTGCATTGACGATTTTAAAAATCTTACCATTTTTAAGAATTACATCTTTGTTTTTAAGAATTCCTTCTTTTTCATTTGTCCAAACCGTCACATTTTTAATGATGATATTTTCTTGTGTTGGTTTTTCTTTATTTCCGTATGCTATGTTTGGGTAGGTTGTTGGGAAGATTTTTGGTTCTTTTTCTCCCGCAGATCTCGCAGATTCCGCAGATTTTTGCTGATTTTTATTTTTATCATTTTTATCATTTTCTTCCTTATCGGAATTAATTTTGGAAAGTATAAAACTAGTTTCTTCTCCATTTTCTAAAATTGCTTTTCCTTTTATTTTTTTGGCGTTATTCACTTTACCTGTTAGCCTAACAAATTCAGTTTTTGTAGTGTCTAACGGATTAAATATTAAACTAAACCAATTATTTTTATAAGTTAATTTTGATTTGATTTCTAAAGAATCCAATTCTAGTTTTGCTTTTAGTTTTATAGGTTTTCCACTTAATTTTAAATCGTAAAATTTATCCGAAATTGCTAAACTGTATTTTCCGTTTAACGGAATAATATTTCTATCATTAATAATATTTTTTGATCCTTGCGTCCAGTTTTCATATATAATATTTTCTTTATCAAAAATTGGTTTTGAAGTAATTAAAAAGTTGGCGAAACTTCCTGCTTTTAAAGAACCTATTTCATTAGATTTCCTTAATAATTCTGCTGGAATTGTAGTTAAACTGGCTAATGCAGTTTCTTTAGAAAAACCTAATTTAATTGCTTTTAGAAGATTTTTATTAAAATCTTTTTTATCTTTTAAATTTGCTAAGGTTAATGCAAATTCTACATTATTTTTCTCTAAAACAGTTAGATTATTTGGTGCTTGATTCCAAAAACGCAAATCACTTAAAGCAATTTTATCTGCGGCATACGGATTGCTAACATCATACGGTTTAGGGAAATTTATAGGTATAATATATGAAGCGTTTGTGTTTTTTATTTCTTCTATTCTTTCAAATTCATTGCCGCTACCTTTAAGTATAAAATCTAAATTAAATTGCTTCGCTATTTTACTAGCACGTAAACTACTTAGTTTATCATTTGCTTCAAAAATAATAGGTAGGTTTTTATTATCTAAATATGCTTGTATAGAAATGTCGCTTCCATTTTTTTGTTTAGAAAACCAATTTGCATCGTTAAAAAATTGTCGCAACAATGCCATAGAACCCATTAAGGAACTTGGATAGTTTTGTTTTGAAGTGATACTTTTTTTAAAACTAAAGTGTTGCGCTCCTTTTTGCGCAAGAATACTAACGTTATTTTTTTCGGAATTATTTAATACAGTTATTACAGAAGTGCCACGTGCAATGCCATCATGAATGTGTGTGTTTACAGTGCCAAAACCTAATTTTAATAATTCTTTTGCCTTTTTTTCATCAAAATCATAAGTTGTGTATGCGTTAGTTTCTGGTCTTATATGATCGTTCCAATAAAATCCATCTCTGTTAGAATTCCATTGATATTCAAACCATTTTTTGGTATGTTTTTTTGGATTTTTCAGACCGAAATCACTGTAAATATCTATAAAAGATGAATATATGTATAAACCATTTAAATCTATAATTTTAGTGTTTTTTGGGATGTTTATATTTGTACCAATTGCTATAATTTTAGTTCCTTTAATTAATAAACTTGTATTTTTTAATAATTCATTTGGAGTTTTTTGAATATTTGCATTTGTAAAAACCGTGTAATTACTATTTGGTGTTTTAATACCATTATTTTTCGGAAAATATTCTTGTGCAATACTATTAAAACCTATAAATAATAGTAATAAAATTAATCTTTTCATTTCTGTCAATATTTTGAGCAGATAAATATAGGTATAAAAGTTTTATATTATCTAAATTTAACACATAGTATTTTTTTAACATAAAAAAGAGGAGATTAATTAAAATCTCCTCTTTTATTAAAGGCAATAAATATTATATAACAATTAAACTATATATATTAACTTAAATTTATTGTTTTATAATTTTTTGACTAGAATGCTTGTCGTTTGATATGATTTTAACCATATAAATACCCGCATTTAGTTCACTTAAATCCATCGTGAAATTGGTTGCTTTTGGATTTGAAGATTTTACTTGTTGCCCTAATAAATTATATATTTCTATTTTAGTAATTTCTTCTTGTGAATCTATAGTTAAATTATTTTTAACTGGGTTTGGATAGATTGTGAAATTAATTAACTCATTTGTGTTTGTTGCAGCCACTTCAGAATTCATTACTACAATGTTATATAATGAATTATCGTCCATACTACTCAAGTCTTCATTATATATAGACCAATTGCTTCCATTATACCAAACAGCTTGTGTTTTATTTACTATTACATTAGAACTATCACCACCTGATCCCCAATTATGACTAAAAACAAATACTGCATTTGGTTTACCATTTAATAATACATTATCAATAATAGTAATATTACCACTATTAGTAGCTGCTGTAGCTTCATGTCTAAATGTCTCTACATTGTTGTTTGATGGAGAGATTATAACATTATAAGCAGCGCCAACAGGTATTGCAGTTAAGTTTTCAGAATAAATCACCCATTGATTAAAAGTTGTATCATAAAAAAGACCATAATTAAAAACATTATAGACACTATTTGGATTCCAATAATTATCAATTACTAAATTTGCATTAGGGTTTCCGTTTGTATTAGGATTGTCAATATAAGAATAATTTTCGTTACCATTTTGATTTGCTACAGTAGCAACATGAGTAATAACATTAGAATCATTACCAGCTATATAGATATTAAATGAAGCGCCTTCAACCATAGGAGTAATATCTTCATTAAAAATAGTCCAATTAGAACCATCATACCAAACACCATCTACATTATCATTATATATACCGCCAGTACCACCTGGGTTCCAGTTATGAGTTACAATAATTTGAGCACCTGGATTACCATCTAAATCAGGATGACTGATTGTAGTAATATGACCGCCAATATTTGCTGCAGTTGCCGTATGTATAAAAATTGAGTCATTTACAGGTTGTACATTACCTGATAATATCACATTGTCAATACCTGCACCCCAATCCCAACCTGCGTCTATGTCATCATAACCAAAACCAAAGAATAAGTTATTTGGATCAATACCTGGGTTCGATAACATTGCTGCAGAAACATCAATAGAATCTGTTGTTGGATCTGTATCTACACCATAAGTTTTAATATTGATCCAAGCACTATTTGTATTATCCCATAAACTTATGTGTAATAATTGGTTATTATCAGCACCATTAACATTAAATGCATAATCATAAGTTAAAATAACATTACCATAAGTTGATACATCTTCTGGTCCATGCCAAAGTTGTCTGTAATCGTGCTGACCATCATCCGCAGCTGCATCATCATCAAAAGTAGCTGCTAATGTAGGGAAATCATTTGTTGCACCGCCACCAGGGACTACCATTGAATCAAATGCCCATAAGGTATCTCCATCTCCAAGATTTTGGTCTGTCCAATCTGCTCCACCACTTTCGAAGTCTTCTGTGTAAATAACGGTTTGTGAAAAACTAATTGTTGCTATAAACAACATTGCTAATAAAATTGTAATTTTTTTCATGTTTTAATAGTTTAGATTAATAATTTGGTTTAAAATTTGAATTCATTTTTTCATTTTTATTATGAATTCATTGGGTTAATACTATTTTTCATTATTCAATTAGTAGTTATTAGTTTAACATCATTTATGATATTTAGGAAAAACACCTTTTTAAGATGTTTTATCTTACATTATAACCTTTACAAAAGCATATATGCTTTAAAAGTTGATTTTAGTAAGATGTATAAATTATAATAATTGTGATATTTCAAACAAAATTAGATGAACTAAAAGAAAATGTGTAGCACTATTGTTTTTATAAGTAGCATTATTGTTCTTTCCTTATAAAATAGGGGTTTCTCTGTAAGAAATAGGCGAAATACCTATTTCTTTTTTAAAGATTCTGGAGAAGTAATTTGGAGATTCAAAACCTAATTCAAAAGCAATTTCATTGATTTGTAAATCACTTTCTTTTAGTAATCTTTTGGATTTTTCTATACGAATATGATTTATGTAATGTGTAATAGATTTTCCTGTTAAAACTTTTATTTTTGTGTGTAACTGTGTGCGACTTATAAGTAATTTATTTGTGATTTCATCAATACTAATTTTTGTTGATGATAAAGCAATTTCTTGAATAGTTTTTATGAAATCTACATCTAATTGATTAAAACTAACAACATCGGTTATTTGTTTTTTAAGT
>JAMONN010000136.1 GCA_027065775.1 Flavobacteriaceae bacterium
TAACAAATCTTATTGCAAGTATTATTGCTTATACTTTTCAAGATAAAAAACCATCCATTAAATTTGAAACTGAAAAATCTTCACAATTAGAACTTTTTTGCTAATTCCTTACGTCGAACTGAGGTTAGTAATGTTTTAAGTGTATTTTGAAGTCTTATGGTTTTTGATAATTGTTTTGGACTTAAACCTATGGTTGCTGAAAATTTACGTGTCAATTGTCTGCGGTTGATATTTTTTTGCTTGGATAATTCATTAACAGAAAGTTGTCCGTTAGCGGTTAAAATAGTTTCAACTGTTGATTTTACTATATTATCAATGTTTGTTCTATCCGTTAAACGATTCAATAAAAATGTTTCGATAAGATTTATTCTTTCAGAAGTAGATTTAGCGTTTATCATTTTTTCTCCTATTTCCTGTCCATCTTTTCCAAACAATTTCTCTAATGGAACGGCAGTATTCTCCATTTCCTTTATTGGAATGGTTGCAAATGGAGAAAATCCATTAGGGTGAAAACGAACAACAAAAGACCCTGTTATTCCGAGAGGTTCTACTATAAAAGGACGTGTTAATTGACCTATTAAAAAATATTTTGGCAGAATATAACTCTCGCTATTCTCAAGGTGGTTTTTGTATAAATCGCCATAATGAAAAATCAACTTCATTGTTCCATCAGGTACAATGGTATTTATTTTTGGTGTATTATCCATTAAACTTTCCAATGTCCAATAACATTTGACAAATTCAGCCAATTCGCTGTTCGGTTCAAATATTTGTGGTTTCATTGGTTGTCTTTTTTAATGACTTATAACAGTTTTGTATGTTGTCGTTTCAATGCAATATATGAAAATGAAGTGTAAAGTTTGATAAAAAAAATCTGAAAGTCAATAATTTTTATATATTTGCACCATAATTAAGAACAAAATATAAAGATTTTAACCTATGAATTTCATTTTAACACATAAAAAGAGCGCTGAAAAGGTATTTTTAGATCTAAATGAATAGGTAAAAACTTTAGAAAGATATAAATAAGTAAGCGTTCAAGAAATTGAACGCTTTTTTTTTTGATTTTTTTTAAAATTAATTTATGATGATTGATTTATAAAAACATAAAACTCAGTAAGTTAATTATTCGTTGAAAAACGGACAGGAATTCTATTGCCCAAAAATAATATAACTAACTGATTACCAATAAAATAAATAATATTTTTCTTGTTTAATTAAAAAACACTTCTATCTTTGCATCGTTCAAACGAATAAAAACAGTAACTGTAAAAAAAGTTACTCACTAGTATTCGTTCAACACAAAATAAAAATAAACAAGGCCTAGAATTCCTTCCCTTTGGGAAGGTTAGGATGGGAATAAACACAAAGCAAAATGACTTTAGTTACATACACTTTAGAAAAAAACCAAACAAATCTTAGATTTGATTTGCGTTCGCTTTGGACTTCAAAATATAAGTAAACAAAAACTACTATAAATGAAAAGTCCGAAGCAGTAAAAATGTTTCGGACTTTTTTAGTTTACACGTATTCTTCATTTTTTTCGGAACAAGTTATTTAAGAGTCAAACCGTGACTCAAATTCACGGTATGATTAAAATAAACCGAATAATAAACCGGAAAATGAAACCAATAAACATTAAAGAAAAACGAACAAAACAAGTTCGTTCAATTTACATAAAGTTAAGGCAAATCTATAAACAACAGCGTGCTTTAGGTTATTACAAACTAGAAAACCCAATAAGACATGGTTGGTATAAAGAGTTAATTATAACCGAGAATGTAGATCGTTATAAAAACAAAAAGGCAATTCTGGAAGTTTATAAAAAATTAGAAAAACAATTTTGGGGAAGAAATAAAGAAGAAGCTACAAAATACTGGCTAGCACAAGTCTCTAAAAATTTAATCTATAAAGATCTACCTACAATAAGTCACAAGAGTTTTAACAAACTAAGCGATAAAGCAAAAAAATTATGTGTGGTTTATAAATTTAAAGATCATAATAAAAAAACAAGAATAAGATTCTATGTAAAAATCCCGAAAGGAGCATATAGAATTCGCTTTAAAAGAGCATTTGTAACACATAGACAGCGAATTGACCCAAAATTAGAACAAGAAGTAGATTTATTACATCAGCAACTTAATAAAAATGGGTTTTACGAAGAACATCACAAAAATTGGGGTTTTAAAGATTGGAATAATCCGATTCAAGAAAACAGAAAACAATCAAAAAACAAATTGAGACAATTTAAAAATGTTTCAATAAATGAAATCATAAAGGAATAATATCATGGGAAAAAAATTAAGTGGAAGAGACCTAATAAAATTAGGATTTCCAAAAAATAATAGCATCAACGTAACTTTAGGTCAAATAAATAGATACCAAAAAAAACGTAAAAAAGCACAAATATTAGAAGATGCAAAAAAAGTATTACTAAATCCAGAAAACTATAAAGGCGATGGCGTTTGGGGAAAAATAGCAGAAAGTCTGTTAGATCCAGTTAACGTAAAAATGAATGCATTAAACAACATTAGAGCGCCATTTAATATTTACGGCGAAAATGAAATCGACGAACAAGCAAAGTATCAATTATACGATGCTTTAAAGTTACCAATTGCCGTGCAAGGAGCATTAATGCCAGATGCTCATGTAGGTTATGGTTTGCCAATTGGCGGTGTTTTGGCAACTAAAAATGCGGTAATTCCGTATGGAGTTGGCGTAGATATTGGTTGTAGAATGAGTCTTTGTATTTATCCGATTCCTGTTTCTTACCTTAAAGGGAAAGTACATCAGTTGGAAAATATTTTGAGTGAACACACCAAATTTGGTATGTACGAAACACACAATATAAAAGGCGATAATGCAATATTTGAAAGTTCATTGTTTAATGAAATTCCGTTGCTAAAACGCTTAAAAACAAAAGCGTATAAACAATTAGGAACATCAGGTGGCGGAAATCACTTTGTAGAATTTGGCGTAGTAACCATAACCGATGAAAATAACGAATGGAATTTACCACTAGGCGAATTTCTAGGAGTTTTAGCACATTCTGGTTCGCGTGGTTTAGGAGCAAACATTGCAAAACATTATACGTATTTGGCAACCAAACAAACGCCATTACCTAAACATGTACAGCATTTAGCTTGGTTAGATTTAAATACGCATGACGGACAAGAATATTGGCTCGCCATGAATTTAGCAGGCGATTATGCAAAAGCATGTCACGATGATATTCATAAACGAATAGCAAAGTTACTAGGTAAAAAGTATGTAGCGAAAATAGAAAACCATCACAATTTTGCTTGGAAAGAGCAACTAAACGGCGAAGAAGTTATTGTACATAGAAAAGGAGCAACACCAGCCAAAAAAGGCGAATTAGGTATTATTCCAGGTTCAATGACAGCGCAAGGTTTTATTGTAAGAGGTTTAGGTAATAAAGACAGTTTAAATTCGGCTTCGCATGGTGCAGGAAGATTATACTCTAGGCGAAAATGCAAACAATTATTCACCAAAAGTGAAATTAAAAAAGAGTTGAAAAAAGCAGGAGTTTCTGTAATTGGTAGTGGCGTTGACGAAGCACCAATGGCTTATAAAAATATTAAAAAAGTCATGGCAAATCAGTTAGAACTAGTTGAAGTTATAGGAACATTTGCACCTAAAATTGTTAGGATGGATAGGTAAAAATAGTTAAAAAGTTGAAAGTTTATAAAGTACACAAACTTTCAACTTTTCACTTTAAAACTTTATAAACTAATATAAAATGAAAACAAATAAAAAAATAATACAAATAACAGCAGGTCGTGGTCCAAACGAATGCACTTATGTGGTTGCTAAAGTGTTGAAAGTATTTTTAAAAGAATTAGCACCAGAATTGATAGAATATACTATTGTTAATACAATTTCAGGAATGGAAAACGGTACAATACAATCCGTTACAATTCAATTACAAGGTGAAAATGTAGAGCAGTTTTTAAAAACATGGCTAGGTACAATTTTATGGATTGGTCAAAGTATGTTTAGAAAAAACCACAAACGAAAAAATTGGTTCATTGCCATTTTTGAAATCACAAATACGATCTTATTAGAAGTAAATGAAAAAGATTTTAAATTTCAAGCAATGCGAAGTAGTGGCGCTGGCGGACAACATGTAAATAAAGTAAGTTCTGCAGTAAGAGCAACACATCTGTTAACGGGAATTTCGGTAACAGTGATGGATACACGTTCACAACATCAAAATAAAAAGATAGCGATTACACGTTTGAAAGAGAGATTATATTCTTATCAATTAGAAAAACTATCTAAAGATGTAAAGAACGAATGGCAGAATCATTTAAATATTCAAAGAGGCAATCCTGTGCGAATATTTAAAGGTTCTAATTTTAAGAAAGACAAGAAAGTAAAGACATTTAAAAAACAACGTAATGCGTTGAAGAATGATTTACGAAAAGAATTTTAACAATAATGTTGAATGTTGGATTTTAAATTTTGGATGAATTCAACATTCAAAATCAAACATTCAAAATTTAAAAATATTACTATGGACAATTTACTAGACAAATACCTATTTCAGGCATTAGATGCTTATCCGTATGATTTGCAAGAAACGGTAGAATCGTTACAATATGCGTTGTCTTATAACCCGAATAGTACAAGAGCTTTATGTTTAATGGGACAAGTTTATGCAGAACAGTTAAAAGATTACGAAACTGCAAAAGCATATTACCAAGAAGCTTTATCCGAAAACATGAATGCAATTGGTGTTTACGAACATTATATTAACGTACTTTTATGGAATGAAGACTTTGCAGAAGCTGAAAAATTAATCAATTTTGCTTTTACTATTAAAGGAATGGATAAAGCGATTTTATATGTAAAAAAAGCACAATTATTTGAGCAAAAACGCAAGTATAAATTAGCTTTAAAACATCTTAAAAAAGCAAAAGAGTATTCTTTTAATAACGGATTTATAGATTTTATTACGGAAGAGCAAACAAGAATAAAAAACAAACTTCCTAAAAAGAAATCTTCAAAGAAACCTTCAAAGAAATCGAAGAAAAAGAAAAAGCAATACAATTAAAAACCACCTTTTGATTAGATTACTAAAAAACCTCACTTGTTTTAACTTGTGAGGTTATTTTGTTAAATTTAATTTACCTATTAGATTTCTAAACCCATGCCAATTACAACTTCCGTCAGTAAAATGATATTCTTCATAATCTACTCCTCCGATTCTATAAATTTCTTGGGTTGTGCAACCGTTTGTGTGATTACTACGAAGTTCAATTTCGAATTCTTTTATTAATTTAAATTGGTTCTCTGTTATAAGGTAATCAATATTGTTATATTTTATTATATAGTTATTTTTAGTTTTCGTAATTGACATTTTATTTTTTGCTTTATGAAAACATCCATTAGATTCAAAATATATAGTAATTGGTTTTTCAATCTGTAAATTGTCAACTAAAAGCACATTTTTATTAGTTTTGTAATCCATAAAATCAAAACAAATAATTGCGATTTCTAATTCCGAAGCAGTTATTATTAGCGGTATTGTCTCTATTCTATTGAATAATGTTTTATATTCAATATAGTATTTCCCAGGTTTTAAATTTGGAATAATAATTTGATTATTAAGTTCTAATTCTATTTCTTGAATTTCTGTTTTGTCTTTAAATAATTTAAATCCACCTAAAAACGGATTTTCATTATTTGTGTATTTACAATACTCAATTTTTACGTGTAATTTACCTAAAGGAGTTTTTACACTATCAATACAATTGAGCAAGAAGATTAATAAAATAGAGAAATATATGTTTTTCATTATATACAAATTTAAGTTAATTTTCCTTACGAAGAACTGTAGTATTATTATAATTGGTTTTTAAATAAAACCAACCTAAAAAAACTTATAATATAGATAATTTTATAAAGTAAAATAAACGCTTTTTTAAGAGTTAAAATTTATCTTTGCATCGCAATTTTGTTTTAAGTCAAATCTTTCCGATTAAACAAATAAACAAAAAACGATTAAACAATAGAAAGAATGAAATATTTCCACAACGAGATAGAAGAAAAATGGCAAAAAATTTGGACAAAAAACCAAACTTTTAAAGCCGAAAATAATAGTGACAAACCAAAATATTATGTTTTAGATATGTTTCCTTATCCGAGTGGTGCTGGTTTACATGTTGGTCATCCGTTAGGTTATATTGCGTCTGATATTTATGCACGTTACAAACGTCATAAAGGTTTTAATGTATTGCATCCGCAAGGTTATGATAGTTTTGGTTTACCTGCCGAACAATACGCTATTCAAACAGGTCAGCATCCAAAAAATACCACTGAAATTAATATTGATGGTTGTTTAGATGAAAATGGAATTATTCTAGACAAATATGTAAATAAAGATGGTGAAATTAAAAATGAAGCATTAATTGATAAAAGCAAACCTGTTTCTATTAATGATGAAAATTATCAAGAAAATGTAATTAAAGGATATAGAAAACAACTTGATAAAATCGGTTTTTCATTCGATTGGTCTAGAGAATTAAGAACTTCAAATGCTGATTATTATAAATATACACAGTGGATTTTTACCTTACTTTTTAATTCTTATTATTGTAATATCGATAATTGTGCAGAGCCAATTTCGGAATTAATTGCAGAATTAGAAAAAAACGGAAACGAAAAAGTAGATTCACCTTGCGATGAAAATACACCACAAATAACTGCGGAAGATTGGAAAAATTTCAACGAAGTAGAAAAACAAGAATTTTTATTAAATTACCGAATGACATTTCTTTCGGAAACCGTTGTGAATTGGTGTCCTGAATTAGGAACTGTTTTAGCAAACGACGAAATCGTAAATGGCGTTTCCGAACGTGGAGGACATGCGGTTGTTCAGAAAAAAATGAAACAATGGTCCATGCGAATCACTGCTTATGCACAACGTTTGTTAGACGATTTACAAGATATAGATTGGCCACAACCAATTAAAGATATTCAAACAAATTGGATTGGTAGAAGCGAAGGTGCGATGGTGAAATTCCCCATTCTATCTTTCCCCAAAGGGGAAATGAAAGCAGGTTCTGACAATCAGGATGAATCTTCTTTTAGTGAAGAAAAAAAGACTCGTTTTGGTTACATGACTGGCGGGAATAATTCTCATTTATTGATTGAGAAAGCACAAGAAATGCGTGCAAATCCAACTCAGGCAGAAAGCGTTCTTTGGCAATGTCTAAAAGGAAAAAAAATAGAGGATAATAAATTTAGACAGCAACATTTAATATTAGATTATATCGTTGATTTTGTCTGTTTGAGAAAAAAACTAGTTATTGAAGTTGACGGAAAAATACATGAACATCAACAAGAAAAAGACCAAGAAAGAACATTAGCGCTAAACGAAAAAGGCTATAAAGTAATTCGTTTTAAAAACGAAGAAGTTTTAGGAAATATCGACAACGTACTAAAACAAATCCAAACCGAACTAATAAACATCCCTCAAATTTTCGAAGAAAAAAATACGAAAGTCCTTCCTTTAGGGAAGGATTTAGGATGGGAAATTTCTGTATTCACAACAAGACCAGATACAATCTTTGGAGTTTCCTTCATGACGCTTGCACCAGAACACGAACTAGTTTCAGAAATTACAACCGAATCTCAAAAACAAGAAGTAGAAGTATATATAAAAGCAACGGCAAAACGTAGCGAACGTGATAGAATGAGTGATGTAAAAACTATTTCTGGTTGTTTTACTGGCGCTTATGCAGAACATCCGTTTACAAAAAAATTGATTCCTATTTATATTGGCGATTATGTACTTGCTGGTTATGGAACTGGTGCAGTAATGGCTGTTCCTTGTGGCGATCAACGTGATTACGATTTTGCAAAACATTTTAATATTGAGATTCCTACTATTTTTGAAGGTGTCGATATTTCGGAAAATGCTTTTGAAGATAAAGGAAGTACAAAATTGATAAATTCCGATTTTATTACAGGTTTACCTTATAAAAAAGCCTTTAAAACCATTATTTATGAAATGGAAAAACAAAATATCGGTTATAAAAAAGTAAACTTTAGATTGCGTGATGCTGTTTTTTCTAGACAACGTTATTGGGGAGAACCTTTCCCTGTTTATTACAAAAACGGAATGCCACAAATGATTGACAAAAAACATTTGCCAATTTTATTACCAGATGTAGAAAATTATCTACCAACTAGCGACGGAAAACCACCTTTAGGAAATGCAAATACTTGGGCTTGGGATAGTGAGCAGTGTTCAGTGGTCAGTAATCAGTTGGTTGATGATAAAACTATTTTTCCTTTAGAATTAAACACTATGCCAGGTTGGGCAGGCAGTTCTTGGTATTTTAATCGTTATATGGATCCTCATAATACCGAAGATTTCGCTTCCGCGGAAGCGTTAGACTATTGGCAAGACGTAGATTTATATATTGGTGGTTCAGAACACGCAACAGGTCATCTTTTATATGCTCGTTTTTGGCAAAAATTTCTATACGATTTACAATTAGTACCTAAAAAAGAGTTTGCCAAAAAGTTAATTAATCAAGGAATGATTTTGGGCGAGAGTGCTTTTGTTTATGGATTTTGGGTTTCTTTTTCCAATTATAATTCAAGTGAAAATTTGAATATCGAAAATAAAATAGTTGCTGAATATCCAATAAAATCTTTTTTAATTTTAATTTCAAAAAATGAATTTGATAGGATAAATGATAGTAAAAGTGTTAAGGAAATTGAAGAAAAATTATTAAAAATTCATCCGAATTCAATAATTTTTTCTAAAAGAAATAAAAATAAATCCACAAAAAATGTATTTAATTTTTCTGTTTACACAGGTTACACAGATGTTTCATTTGTAAATAATTCAAATGAATTAGATATAGAAAAATTTAAAAATTGGCGTGAAGAATATAATGATGCTGAATTTATTTTAGAAAACGACAAATACATCGTTGGAAGAGAAGTCGAAAAAATGTCCAAATCCAAATACAATGTGGTCAATCCAGATGATATTTGCAAAGAATATGGTGCAGATGCACTAAGACTTTTCGAAATGTTTTTAGGACCATTAACACAATCTAAACCTTGGCAAACTGCTGGTATCTCTGGTGTGTATTCTTTCCTTAAAAAATTATGGAGATTATTCCACACAGGAGAAAACGGTGCTTTTCACGTACAAAACTCTTCCCCTTTAGGGAAGTCGGATGGGGAATCTTTAAAAACACTACACAAAACCATCAAAAAAGTAGATGGTGATATCACTAATTTTTCGTTTAATACTTCGGTAAGTACCTTTATGATTTGTGTAAATGAGTTGACACAACAAAAATGTAATCAACGTGAAATTTTAGAACCTTTATTGGTTTTATTATCACCTTATGCACCACATATTACAGAAGAATTATGGTCTAAATTGGGTCATACAAATTCAATTTCTACGGTTGCTTATCCTATTTTTGATGCAAGTCATTTGGTAGAATCTAATAAAACTTATCCTATTTCTTTTAATGGTAAAATGCGTTTTACGTTAGACTTATCCTTAGATTTATCTAAAGATGAAATTGAAAAAGCAGTACTAGCAGATGAAAGAACCATAAAACAATTAGATGGCAACACACCTAAAAAAGTGATTGTTGTTCCTGGTAAAATTGTGAATATTGTTGGGTAATTTTTTTAATGGAACACGGATGACACGGATTTTGACAGATTTTCACGGATTTTTTTGAAGTAGAAATTCAAATTCTTAAATCTCCAATCAGCAATCTCCAATCGTTAATCTTTTTGTTAATATGTATTTTAACCACAAAGGTCACAAAGAAAGCACTAAGTTCACAAAGTTGAACGGTAAATTTTCTTTGTGACCTTCGTGGTTAATCTTTTTACTTATTTTATTTTTTGAAGTAGAAATTCAAATTCTTAAATCTCCAATCTCCAATCTCCAATCTCCAATCGTTAATCTTTTAGTTTACTTATTTTATTTTTTGAAGTAGAAATTCAAATTCTTAAATCTCCAATCAACAATCTCCAATCAACAATCTCCAATCAACAATCTCCAATCGTTAATCTTTTAGTTTACTTATTTTATTTTTTGAAGTAGAAATTCAAATTCTTAAATCTCCAATCAACAATCTCCAATCAACAATCTCCAATCGTTAATCTTTTAGTTTACTTATTTTATTTTTTGAAGTAGAAATTCAAATTCTTAAATCTCCAATCAACAATCTCCAATCGTTAATCTTTTAGTTTACTTATTTTATTTTTTGAAGTAGAAATTCAAATTCTTAAATCTCCAATCAACAATCTCCAATCGTTAATCTTTTAGTTACTTACTTTTATTTTGTGAAGTAGAAATTCAAATTCTTAAATCTCCAATCAACAATCTCCAATCGTTAATCTTTTAGTTACTTACTTTTATTTTTTGAAGTAGAAATTCAAATTCTTAAATCTCCAATCAGCAATCTCCAATCGTTAATCTTTTAGTTTACTTATTTTATTTTTTGAAGTAGAAATTCAAATTCTTAAATCTCCAATCAACAATCTCCAATCAGCAATCTCCAATCGTTAATCTTTTAGTTTACTTATTTTATTTTTTGAAGTAGAAATTCAAATTCTTAAATCTCCAATCAACAATCTCCAATCGTTAATCTTTTATTTAATAACTACCATCAATAACACTTTGTACACAATCAGGATTTAAAAGTGTAGAGATATCGCCTAGATTATCGGTTTCGTTAGATGCAATTTTACGTAAAATTCTACGCATTATTTTTCCGCTACGCGTTTTTGGTAAACCTGAAACAAACTGTATTTTATCGCATTTAGCAATTGGTCCAATATGTTCTGTAATAAGTTGATTTATTTCAATTTTTAATTGATCATCACCAATAATATTATCGTATAAAATTACGTAAGCATATAATGCATTTCCTTTTATATCATGCGGAAAACCAACAACAGCACATTCTACTATTTTTTTATGTTCATCAATAGCATTTTCTATTGGTGCAGTTCCTAAATTATGACCAGAAACAATCACAACATCATCCACACGAC
>JAMONN010000137.1 GCA_027065775.1 Flavobacteriaceae bacterium
AATTTACCGCAATATGTAAAAGATCCGTACAAACGTTTTATCGAAAACAAAATGCGAGAAATTTATGATTTTTCTGGTGTACCTATTACTATTTATTTTAGGAAGAAGTAGTAGTTAATCAATTACTTAATTTAGTCAACTATTTTTACTTTCATTAACTAAGTTATATTTGAAAAACTAAATTTTTTACCAAAGTCGATAATGAAAAATATTTTACTCATTTTAATACTAATATCATGCGTTTCTTGCTTTAAAGCTTCATACTTTAAAATAGAGGATAATAAATTCATAAAAAAATATAAAGTTGGTGATATTTTAGTTTTTAAAAATGTTCAAAGTAATAAAGTTAAACAATATAAAATCTCCAAAATTAATAAGTACCATACTCGTGTAGAATTGATGGCTGGATCAAAGAGTTTTCATACTGTTGATATCTTTATTAATAATGGGAAAGAGTTTATGACATTTACAAAAATTGATAAAGAAATTATATTGTTTTTTCAAGGTTCAAGATTTCATGAATTGAATAATTATAAGTTATATGATAAAAAATTAAATCTAAGTTTATCTAATAATAAATTTGAAAATATCATAGAAATTAAAAGTTCGTATAATACAGACGACACTTCACCAATTATAATATATTGGGATAAAGAGTTTGGAATTATTAAATACGAGACTAAAAATGGAGAAATTTGGGAGAGAACCAATTTTTAATAATGAAATAAAACCTTTACAGGTTGGAACAGGTTTGACTTAGTGGACTGAAAGTCTACTTCGTGAAATACACAGTAATGAATTCGTGTAAATTTGTGTTAAAATTTTTAGAAACCAAACAAGATACACACTAAAGTGGATAGTCTTAATATATTTAACACCAAAATATTCCGTGATTATCTGTAAAAATCCGTGTCATCCGTGTTCCAAGATTCCAATTATTTCATAAAACCCCAAACATACTTACAAGCTAAAGTTTTATAAGGCGACCAACTTTCAGCAATTTTAGTCATTTCTTCTTTTAAAATTTTCTTTTCAGAAGTCAACCCATAAATCGCTTTCATATTATTTTGAATACCTAAATCATCTACAGGAAAAACATCTGGTCGATCCATCGGAAACATTAATATCATTTGTATCGTCCATTTTCCGACACCTTTAATATCAATTAGATAATCAATAAATTCTTGATCAGTTTTGGATTGTAATAATTCAAAATCCATATTATTTATTAAAGAAAATTCAGCAACATTTTTTAAGTAAGATGCTTTTCTATACGATAATCCTGCTGCTCTCAAAATATCGTCTTCAATAATTATTAAAGTTTTTGCAGTTGGATAACGATCTGGAAATAAATCTAAAAATCGTGCAAAAATTATATCGGCAACTTTAACCGATAATTGCTGTGACACAATAGATTCCAATAAAAAATGATAAATATCAAATTCTAATGATGGTTTAATTTCCTTAGTTGCATTTTTAATTACCTCTTTTAAAATCACATCTTTTTTAAGATGAACGATTGCTTTTTTATATGGATTCATGTTTCAAAAATAGAAAAAATGTTTCACAACAACACTAAGCACTCTTTGCAAACTTTGCGTGAAACATTTTTTATTCCACGCAAAGTTCACAAAGTTAAGCGACAAAAAAACAACTCCAAAATCCGTGACAATCTGTGAAATCCGTGTCAACATTGTTCTATTAATCATCCAAAATAACCTTCAATTTTAAATATAAAAAATTATATTTGTAACAAATATTACCAAATGGCAAATAAAAGCACACGATCGCTTTCCGCAAGAAAAGGAATTGAAAAAAATTTATTCGAGGAAATTGCAAATAATACCAAAACTACAAACCCAAACGAAGCTTTAAAAAAAACAGCCCTTAATTTTCAAGTTGGTGAAGCAACGGTTGCTGGAACAGCTTCTTTTTACGATTTTACTCGCGAAGAAAACCGAAATCACAAGGTTTTTGTCTGTAATGGTACTGCTTGTATGTGTGCAAATACACAAGAAAATGTCATTAAAAATCTAAAAGAACATTTTGATGCTACCGAGATTGGTCACGCCGCGTGTATTGGCCATTGCCATAGTAACGCTGCTTTTATGTGGAACGACAAAACATATACCGCAACAAATTCTAAGGACATCAGTAATATCATTAAAAACGAAATTAAAAGTAATAATACCTATAAAGTTGCTGCCAACACAACGCCTATTTTAACTGGTGATATTGATGATATTAATACTTTTTTCGCTTTAGCGGAAGAATTTAAAGAGAATACAAATTTAGTTATCCAAGAATTAAAATCGTCTAATTTGCGTGGTCGTGGTGGCGCAGGATTTCCTTTTTGGTTTAAATTAGATGCTGTAATAAAAGAAGAAAACGAACAAAAATACATCGTTTGTAATGCAGACGAAGGCGATCCTGGAGCATTTTCGGATATGTATTTGTTAGAAAAACAACCTTACAAAGTATTATTCGGAATGTACCTTTCTGGTTTAACAGTTGGTGCAAATGCAGGAGTTTTATATGTTCGTGGTGAATATCCTAATTCCATAAAAATCATTAATGAAAGTATTGAGTATTTAAATAAAAATAACTTAACACCAAATTTCACTTGGAAAGTTATTAGAGGCCAAGGTTCGTATGTTTGTGGTGAAGAAACCGCTTTACTAAGTTCTATTGAAGGATTGCGACCAGAAGTTCGTGTTCGCCCGCCATATCCAGCACAATATGGTTTATATGGTAAACCAACCGTTTTAAGCAATGTAGAAACCTTTGCTAATATTCATTGGACTCTCAAAAATAGTGGAAATACCTACGCAAATATTGGTACAAAACAATCTACAGGAACTAAATTAGTTTCGCTAGATAGTTTCTTTAACCAACCAGGAATGTATGAAATCGAAATGGGAACTCCTGTTTCTGAAATTATTTCTGATTACGGAAAAGGATTTAAAGAAACCATAAAAGCAATTCAAATTGGCGGACCTTTAGGAGGAATCGTACCTATAGAAAAACTAAACGATTTAACTTTAGATTTTGAATCGTTTAATAATAACGGTTTTCTATTAGGTCATGCAAGTTTTGTTTCTATTCCTACAAATTTTTCGATGTTAACCTATTTAGAACATTTATTAAAATTTACTGCAGATGAAAGTTGCGGAAAATGTTATCCGTGTAGAATTGGTTCTTTTAGAGGATTTGAAATGGTTAAAAAAGCAGGGAATTCCGATTATAAAATAGACAGAAAATTATTTGATGATTTATTAGAAACTTTAGAAATTGGTTCGCTTTGTGCTCTTGGTGGCGGTGTTCCTTTACCTATTAAGAATGCTTTGACTTATTTTGATGCGGAGTTGAAGGAGTATTTTTCTTAACCACAAGGTCCGCAAAGTGATCGCAAGGTTCGCAAAGAAAATTAAATCTAATTTTGATTAAATAATTTAAAGTAAAAGAAAAATATAAACTTAGCGATCTTTGCGTAAATCTTTGCGCTCTTTGCGGTTAAAACAAGATTATGAAAGCATACATAAACAACAAACAACACCAGTTCAACAAAAACGAAACCATCCTAGAATTCGTTCGAAGAATAGAATCCGAAGAAATACCAACCATGTGTCAAGACAATCGATTAGAAAATTTCGGATCTTGTCGTGTTTGTTCTGTAGAGATTTCCAGAGAAAAAGATGGCGAAACTAAGGTTGTAGCTTCATGTCATACACCAGTTTCTGAAAACCTATATATTTATCCACAAACTGCTAAAATAAAACGATTACGTAAAAATATAGTGGAATTGGTTTTAACCGATTATCCTTCCGAAAAAGTATTTCCTTCCGAAGGTAAAAAAGCAACACCTTTTCAAAAAACTATTGCCGAAATTGGTATTCCAGATGTTCGTTATCCGAAAGGAGAAACACATGAAGCTTTAGAAAAAGACGATTCTCATCCGTATATAAAATCCGATTTATCGCAATGTATTTCTTGTTTTAGATGTGTTAGAGCATGTGAAGAAATTCAAGGAGAATTGGTTTTAAATATGACAGGAAGAGGATTTGCAACCAATATTATAAAAGGATTTGATACTAATTTCGATTTATCCGCTTGTGTTTCTTGTGGCGCATGTGTACAAACTTGTCCGACAGAAGCATTAACCGATAAATTTGAAACCAAAACCTTAATTGCAGATGAAGTGATAAGAACAACTTGTACCTATTGTGGTGTTGGTTGTCAATTAGAAGTTTCAAAAATAAATGGAGAAATCAAAGGAATTCAAGCACCAGAAACAGCAGAAGTTAATTTAGGTCATACTTGTTTAAAAGGACGATTTGCGTTTCAGTTTTACAATCATCCAGATCGTTTAAAAGAACCATTAATCAAGAAAAACGGTAAATTCGAAGAAGTTTCTTGGGATGAAGCTTATGATTTTATTGCCGAAAAATTAATCGAAACAAAAACCAAATATGGTGCAAATGCCATTGGCGCAATTTCTTCTTCAAGAGCAACTAACGAAGAGAATTATTTAATGCAAAAAATGATTCGTGCTGCTATCGGAACTAATAATATTGATGGTTGCGCAAGAGTTTGCCACGCTCCTACTGCTTACGGAATGCAACAAGCATTTGGTACAGGCGCTGCAACAAATTCGGTTAATGATTTAGAACAAACCGATGCAATTTTCTTATTTGGTGCAAATCCAACCGAAGCACATCCTGTTACTGGAGCAAAAATCAAGCAATTATTTATGCGAGGTATTACTAGTATTGTAGTAGATCCCGTAAGAACAAAATTAGCCGATTTAGCAACTTATCATTTACAATTGCGACCAGGAACTAATGTGGCAATTTTAAATATGATTGCTCATTATATTGTAAAAGAGAATTTAGTAGACGAAGCGTTTATTTCTAAATATACCGAACATTTCAACGATTTTAAAAACCATGTACTCACTTTAGATATGGATGAGCTAGAAAAACTTACAACAGTTTCTAAAGATTTGGTTCGAAAAGCGGCGATTGCTTATGCTAGTGCAAATAATGCAATGGAATTTCATGGCTTAGGAGTTACCGAACATTTTCAAGGTAGTAAAACCGTTATGTTGTTATCTAATATTGCTATGATGACTGGCAATATTGGTAGAAATGGTGTTGGATTAAATCCGTTAAGAGGTCAAAATAATGTGCAAGGCGCAGCAGATATGGGCGTTCAACCACATCAAGGTGCTGGTTATATGGATGTAAATGACAAAGAAGTACAATTGTATTACGCTAAAAAATATGGCGTACCAATGCCTGAAAAAGAAGGTTTAAAAATTCCAGAAATGATTAACGCAACTATCGAAGGTGATTTTAAAGCACTTTGGATTATGGGTGAAGATACTTTAATGACAGATCCGAACTCAAATCATATACGCAAATCTTTTGAAATGTTAGATTTATTGGTTGTGCAAGAATTATTTATGAGCGCTACCGCAGAAATGGCTGATGTTGTTTTACCAGCATCTTCCTATTTTGAAAAAAATGGAACATTTACCAATGGCGAACGAAGAGTACAACGTGTTAACAAAGTAGTTGAACCAATTGGTAATACAAAACCAGATGGGCAAATTATCATTGATATGATGTATAAATTAGGTTACGAACAACCAACAGGAAGAGTTTACGATGCTGAAAAATTATTAGAAGAAATTTCGGATGTTATTCCGTTTTTTAAAGGAATTACTTGGGATAGATTAGGTGAAAATGGTTTACAATGGCCAGTTTCCGAAGATGGAATCGGCACACAAATGTTACATATAGATGGTGCTTTTAAAAGAGGGAAAGGGAAATTTCATAATTTTGCTTTTGAAGAATCTCCTGAATTGGTAGAACATCGAGAAAAATATCCGTTTATATTAACAACTGCAAGACAATTAGAACATTACAATGCAGGAACGATGACAAGAAGAACAGACAATCAGATTCTTTCACCAAAAGATTATTTAGAAATCAACCCATTAGATGCTGGAGAAAAAGGAATTTCTGAAGGCGATAAAGTTCGCATTTTTTCCGATAGAGGTTCAGTTAATATTGATGTGAAATTAAATTATACCGTAAAACCTGGCGTAGTAAGAACAACTTTTCATCAACCTGAAGTATTTATAAATATTATTACTGGTGATGTTGGCGATAAAGAAACTATGACTCCTGAATATAAAGTTGTTGCGGTTGATTTTGAGAAAATATAAAGTTGATTTTACTCACAGCGTGATTTTAAGTCACGCTGTGAGTACCAAAGTTAAACCTTCAAGATTTCAAAAACCTTGAAGGTTTAGGTCGATAAACTTCTAGAGTACATTTTAAAATCCGTAAAATAAAAACAGACGTTAAGTAAACTTTTATCCGCCCTTGTACATATAAAAAAATAAATTAACAACAATAAAAAAATCGTCTAAAATTTCTTCTAGACGATTTTACAAAGTGTTTTTTTAAAGGCTATAATTTTCTTTTTAATTTAATCAACTTTTGTTTTTCTTTATAAAGTTTATTTTCAGCGCTCTTAATTTGTTTTTCTTTTTTAGTTATACTTACAGGCGATAATTTTCCTTTCTCTTTTTTCAACTTTAATTTACGCTTTAATTTAGTAATCCTAAATTCATTTTTATTTATACTCTTTTCTTTGGCAGTTATTTTAGATTGTAATTTTGATAATTTCTTAGATGCTTTCTCTAATTTCTTTGCTTTATTCTTTGCCTTTTTAGCATTTTTTTCAATTTTATTTAATTTCTTTTTTTCTTTCTTTTCTATTTTATCTTCACGTTTTTTGCTTTCTTCTACTAATGATTTTTTAGGCGTTTTTTTAATTTCTTTTTTTACAATAGTCACATCAGGTTTAACTTCCTTTTTTGTAATAGATTTCTCATCTATTCTGTTTTTTTCAAGTCTTTTTTTAGCGTATTCTTTTTTTCTTTCTTCTCTTAATTTTGCAAATTCTGGATTAGGCACAACAAATGTCTTAATTTTTACACTTTCACGACCTTTTACTGTATTACAAGTAACATAAACCGTTTTTAGTTGGTTATTTGGTTTATTTTTAGAATTAAATTTTACATGAAAAGAACTTGATTCTCCTGGCATAATAGGTTCTTTAGACCAATTACTTGGCACTGTACAGCCACAACTACCTTTTATTTTAGTAATAATTAAAGGTGACTTACCTGTGTTTGTAAATTTAAAATCTGTCTCTACAATATCACCTTCATTTATTTTTCCCCAATCATGAATGTTTTTTTCAAAAGTCATTATTGGTGCATCACTATTATTTACAATAGTATTTGCAATTGAATTTGGACTGTTTTGAGCTTGAATATTTAGTGTAACTATTGCAATTAATAAACAGAATGCTAATTTAATTTTTTTCATTTCTTTTTAATTTAATTTTTGATTTATAATTGTTATTTTTGATTTTACAATAATGACACCAAAAGTATTTTTATTGCAAATACAAAATTAGTAAATAAAATTTAATAATTACAACCTAACTAAATGTTTTCCAAAGAAGAATCTACAAAGTTAAAACAGTTATTTTGGACTAGTTTCGGAAAATCTTTTCCTAAAAAATGGTTATTATACAATACAAAAATTAAAGGTTTCGTTTTCAAATTTGTAGCAGATACCAAAACTGCAATGGTTTGTCTTGATATAGAAATGAATAATATTGAAATTAAAAACAGTTACTTTGAAAAAATTCTATCTTTAAAAAACATTCTTTTAAATGAATACATTTCAAATTTAATTTTTGATAAAGATTATCATTTAGAAAACGGTAAATCAATTTGTAGAATATATACAGAATTACCTCAAAAATTTAGTGTACATAATAAAGACACTTGGCATGACGCTTTTCAGTTTTTCATACAGAATATGAAGCAATTCGAATTATTTTTTCACGAATATGAAGATGTTATAAAGGCATAAAATGTAAAGGCGTTTTGGCAAAAACGACTTTACATTTAAACGATTGTAATTATATTATTTTTTAGTATTATTTAATAAATTCAATACTAAACGGATAATTTGGTTCTTTACCATTACTAACTTTAATTGCATTGCTTATCGGGAAAATTAAGTAACAGAATCCGATAATAAAAAAGCCTACAAAACCTATTAAAATTAACATTAATGGTATGCAAATTATCGCATAAATAAACATCGAAATTCTAAAATTTAAAATTGCTTTACCTTGCTCATTCATACCTATTATTTCATCTTTTTTAGTTAACCATAATACTAACGGAACGATAAAACCGCCAATACCTGTAACAAAATCTAATAATTGACTTAAATGTGTTAAGACTAATAATTGTTTATCTTCTTTCATAGTTGCTGTAGTTGTGATTGTTGTCATAGTTGTTTTTATTTATATGACGTATAATTTATTGTTTTGTTACAGATTATATTTTTTACTATTCACAAACTTGTATATTTGCATTACATTTTAAAAAAACATTGAAAGATTATTACAAAATATTAAATGTAGAGAAAACTGCAAAATTGATCGCCATCAAGAAAGCATTTAGAAAACTTGTAAAAGAAAAGCATCCTGATGTTAATAAATCAAAAAATGCACATATTAATTTTGTAGAAATCAATGAAGCATATCAAGTACTTAGTAATCCTATAAAAAGAATTCAATATGATCGGTTATATGATTTTAAGATTTTAAATAAACGTCCTGAAAATCAAAAAAAATATCATCGAAAACATGAAAAATGGGAACGTAATGTAGAAAAAACAGCCAGAAAAGGTCAAAACAAAAGCAGTAAACAAAATAAGATAAAAGAAAAATCATTTTTTAAATTATTTATAGAATGGGTTTTTGAGCAAATTTTTGGAGGAATATTAGAAGGCATATTTAGAGTAATATTAGAAATCATTTTTTCAATTTAAAAACAGAATCATCAAAAAAACAATAGACAACAAGACAATCATAGCATTAGCGACTTCATCTGGAGTTGGAGCAATTGCAATTATCCGTATTTCTGGTGATAATGCCATAAATATTGTTAACACACATTTTAAATCAAAATTTGGTAATAAAGATTTAACCAAAGTAAAATCGCATACTATCCATTTAGGCAATATTATAGAAAATAACATTATTATTGATGAAGTTTTGGTTTCTATTTTCAAAACGCCTCACTCCTACACTGGCGAAAATATTGTAGAAATAAATTGTCATGGATCGGTTTATATTCAACAAGAAATTATTCAGTTATTTTTAAGGAATGGAGTGAGAAATGCAAATGCAGGCGAATTTACCTTGCGTGCTTTTCTTAACGGAAAAATGGATTTAAGTCAAGCTGAAGCAGTTGCCGATTTAATAGAAAGTGATAGTAAAGCATCACATCAAATTGCATTACAACAAATGCGTGGTGGTTTTGCAACCGAAATACAAAATTTAAGACAAGAGTTATTAAATTTTGCAAGTCTTATTGAATTAGAATTAGATTTTGCAGAAGAAGATGTTGAATTTGCTGACAGAACTCAATTTACTAATTTAGTAACTAAAATAGCAACAGTTTTAAAACAACTAATAGATAGTTTTGCTATTGGAAATGTAATGAAAAACGGAATACCAATAGCAATTGTAGGCGAACCAAATGTTGGTAAATCCACACTTTTAAACGCATTATTAAACGAAGAAAGAGCAATTGTAAGCGATATTGCTGGCACAACCAGAGATGCTATTGAAGATGAATTAATTATTAACGGAATTAATTTTAGGTTCATAGACACCGCAGGAATAAGAGAAACTAGTGACATTATTGAAAATATTGGTATTAAAAAGACCTATGAAAATATTGAGAAAGCACAGTTGGTTTTGTTACTTTTAGATGGTTCTTTATTAGATTTAAGACTCTTAGACGAAAGACATAAAACTGTTTTGTCGTTGCAAGAAAAATATCCAAATAAAAAAATACTTACCATTATTAATAAGGTCGATTTGTTAACAGAAGAGCAAATTCAACATTTAAAATTAAACATTCAACATTCCATCCTTATTTCCTCTAAAGAAAAAACAGGCATCAATCAATTAAAAGAAGAGTTAACCAAATTAGCAAACATCGGTTCATTAAGTAACAATCAAACTATTGTGAGTAATTCAAGACATTTTGAAGCGTTAAACAATGCCTTAATTTCTATAAAAGAAGTGCAAATAGGTATTGAAAATAATATTTCTTCCGATTTATTCGCAACCGATATTAGAAATGCTCTACATCATTTAGGACTGATTTCTGGTGAAGTTACTACGGAAGATCTTTTGGGAAATATTTTTGCTAATTTCTGTATTGGAAAATAGATTTTGACTTAATATAGGTGGCAGAAGTAATAATAGTTTTGTAATTATATAAATAAAGACGATAAAACATCTAGAGTAAACCGAAATCAAATTATTTTTTCACATACAATTTTCCAATGCCATTATCTCTCTTTTAAAACACTATTTTTGTAACACATTTATTCCATATTTGTTACAAAATAAAACCCAAAATGAAAAGTGTTGAAAAGAAATTAAAAGTAAAATATCACGTAAAGTACATGAGCATTGATTTTTACAAATGATTAAAAAAAAGGAACACAAGAAATCATTTAAGTTGCATTACATCGTTTAAATAAAAGTGGTTATATAAAAGAGTAGACGACCATAAATCTCTTTTCTCTAAATTAAGTAGTTTAATTATAAAATAAACTTATTCTAGTTTTCTGTCAATATAAATAGTGTTTTAAATTGCACTATTAATAGTGATTGGTATTCATAAAACATAAAATCACACTATTAGTGCTATTTAAAGCACTAATAGTGTGATTAATCAATAAAACCATCTATATTTGCACTAAAAGAGCCATATAATGCACTCACAACATTTAATAGATATTATAAAAAAAAGAAGAGACAATCTAGATGTAACACAAGATATGCTTGCAGATATCTCTGATGTTGGCTTACGTACTCTTAAACAATTTGAAAGTGGTAAAGGAAATCCAACTTTAGAAACCTTAAATAAGTTAGGCAATGCATTAGGTATGGAATTAATATTTAGAGTTAAAAATGTAACTATTAAATAATGAGACAAGCAGCCATTTTATACAAAAAAGAGACTGCAGGTCTATTAACTCAATTAGATGATGGTAGTTTTATATTTAGATACAATGATCATTGGTTTAGTGATGTAAGCAAACCTGCAATTAGTTTAACTTTATCTAAAAAAAAACAAGAATATCAATCTGAATCTTTCTTTCCTTTTTTTTATAACATGCTGCCAGAAGGGTCAAATAAACAAACTGTTTGTTTTGAGAATAGAATCGATACAAAAGATTATTTTGGTATTTTAATAACAACAGCAAAACAAGATACCATTGGAGCGATTACAATTAAAAAAATAACATTATAATGACCTTACCTAAAATAATTGTTTGTCCAGGTACACTAGCAAAAGATAATGATACTTATAGCTGTACTGCTTTAAAACATGTGTTTTATGGTAAAAAAGTAAGTGTTATTTTGAATTATGATTCACCTACTAGTAATGAAAGCACGGATGCTTTGTTTACAGAAAACAGAAAGCGAATGTCTATTTCTGGTGTGCAAGAAAAATTTTCAGTTTTATTAGAAAAAAATAAATTACGATTAATACAAGAAGGCGGGCAAGGACAATACATTTTAAAACCAATACCAAATGTCGGAAAAAACGCAAGTCAAATACCTGCAAACGAACATGTAACCATGCAAATCGCAAAACAGGTTTTCAATATTGAAACTGCTGAAAATGCTCTTATATTTTTTAAAAATGGAGATCCAGCGTATATTACCAAACGTTTTGATATTAAAGAAGATGGGAGCAAATGGGCACAAGAAGATTTTGCATCTTTAGCAGAAAGAACTCCTCAAACTCATGGTGAAGATTTTAAATATGTAGGCAATTATTTAGATGTTTTTAATGTATTAAAAAAATACACACCTGCATATGCTATTGAATCTGTTAAATTATTTAAATTAATCCTTTTTAATTACTTGTTTTCTAATGGAGATGCTCATTTTAAAAATTTCTCGTTAATAGAGACACCTTTGGGTGATTTTAAATTAAGTCCTGCTTATGATTTATTAAATAGTAGAATGCATATAGATGATAAAGATTTTGCCCTAGAAGAAGATTTGCTACCACCTAATTTAGCAAAAGGGAAAATCACAGTTCAATTTTATAGTTTAGGAGAACTTGCTGGTATTTCAAAAAAACAAATGGATAAAGTCTTTAAAGATTTAACCTCAAATAAGGAGGAAGTCTTAGTGCTTATTGGAGCGTCTTTTTTAAACGAAAAAATTAAGTTAAATTATACGAAAGGTTATCTAACTAGACTTAAAAAATTATTACGCTCATAAAAATAAGGTTTTAAATCGCTAATTCATTTCTGCAAAGACATAATTTATATTTCGCATTATATTAACACCTCATTTCTAAAAAAATCTCCAACTTAATAATTCTCAAATTATCTTATTTATAATTTTATTGAATTTAATAAAAAAATCCTGAGGTTTTACAAACCTCAGGATTTTAAATTTCACACACTTAAGTGTTTGGTTAATTAACTTTTATGCTCTACCACCTTTATGTTCATCTTGCCATGTTTTTAGTTTATCCCATTCGCCATTAGCACACATTCCTGCTTGCATTGGCCATGTTTCTGGGTTATGTATTCTATATCTAGGACCTGCATTATCAAGTATTTCTTGTAATCTACTTACTTTTGCGTTTGATAATTGTTTCCAAGACCAAATACCACCATTATTAAAATGCTCTTGAATTTTAGGACCTATTCCTTCTACTTTAGTTAAATTATCTTTAACCGAGTCATCTACTTTAGCAACTAAAGATGCTGCTGCAATAGTTTCTGTAGTTGTTTTGGCTGTTATCTTAGATGAATTATCTTTAAGTAATTTTGCATTTGCTCTACAAGCATCTAACTCTGCTTGTATTCCAGCACAGTTTTCACAAGTAGCATCTTTGCTTCCAAATAATTTGCTCAGTAACCAACCTAATAAAAGACCAAGTAAAAAAGCAAGAATTAATGGCCAAGGCCATGCCCAAAATCCGTCACAATTGTTTTGTAATATTATTAATAACATAATTTATATTTTTTAAAGTTTATATTTTATTTAATTTCTAATTCTACTCTTCTATTTTTTTGCTGACCTATTTTTGTTTTGTTGTCGGCAATTGGTTTTTCTTCACCATATGAAATAGCAGAAATTCTATTTGCAGGAACTCCTAAACGAACTAATTCATTTTTGATAGAATTTGATCTGCCTAATGCTAATTTTTTGTTTTTTACAGCGTTTCCTCTACTATCTGAATGTCCAGAAAGAAAGATTTTTTTATTATTACCTTGTAAACTTTTAGCAACATCTTTTAGATAATTAATAATGTTGGCATTACTTATTTTTTTAGTAGAATTTGTCGGAAAATAAATAAGTGTCTTGCTATCAATCTGTTGAATATTCTTATTTCTAATCAACCAATTAAAACCTGTTCCTGAAAAGTGCTCTGTTTTTGCACCTTCGTGAAATTTAATAAGTTTAGAACCGAATTCTACTTTTTCAAAATCAGGAATACCTAATTTAGCAAAAGCTGCTTTTGCTCTTGTAATACCAATTTCGGGACCTTCTTCTTTAAAATATGGACCAGAAATCTGTAAAACTTTACCATCCATTTTACCTGATAAAATTTCTTCTCTCTTAGAATTCCATAAGTCATTAGTAATTGCTTCTCCAGAATTCCATTTATAAACTAATGGACCATCTTTTTTAACTTTAATTTCTGGTACTTTTTTTACTACTTTATTGTTTGTCGAGTTCCCCTCACAACATTCTTTATACTTATCTTTAGTACACCAAAGAAGTAAAAAGAATAATAACAAAGTAATAATTGCTAAAATTTTCTTCATTTAGTAAATATTTAAGTTAATATTAATTTCCTCAAATATACTAAAATTTTAACAAATATTAAAAAACTAAAAATCTCAACATATTAATTATTAAGATTTTAGTTAAATTACAGTGTGAGAAATGGCATCACAAACCAATAGTTAATGTAGCGGTAATACGATCATTTATTGTATTTATATCCGAAGAAATATTTAAATTAACTGGAACTTCTGGTGCTTCAAAATTATAAAAATTATAAACATTTTGAGAAGTAGTATGATCGTAAGAAAAATCTAATTTAGTAGTGTTCGAAAATTTAAAACCAAGACCAAATGAATAACCATCGGTATTATTAGTTATACTTTTCATTGGGTTTTCTTCTGTATGATATCCTGCTCTAAAACTTACATGTTTATACCTATATTCTCCTCCAATTCTTAATTCAGAAGTGTTTTTAAGGTTTTCTAAATTATTATTTTCATCTGAAAAATCTGAATTAGATTTCAATTTCGAATTACTATAATCTTTTAAAGTATAATCTAAACTAATTAAACCCGCTTTGTTAAATATGTATGCTAAACTACCTGTTAATCTACTAGGAGTTCTTATTTGATATTCAAAAAAACTATCATGACTTTCAAAATAATTAGAATCATTATCATTTGTATTTGAGTAAATTTTTAAATCATCAGAAAATTCCTCTGTCAAATTATGCCAAGTTGGTGTTTGATATGCTAAACCTACTCTTAAATTTTGAATTGGTTTAGAAATTACTCCAAAACCAAAACTGATACCATTACCATAAACAAATAATCGTTGATCTAAAGTTGTTTGAAGTGTATTGCTATTTCCGTCATTACTGCTTTCTAAAGAGATAACTTGCTGTCCATAATCTAGACTATACGAGTTTATAGAAAACCCAAAGTATGTTTTTGCATTATATTGACCCGCAATTGAAAAGGTGATTTTATCATTAGAACCACTTGTATTAGTAATAAATTTTTGAGAAACTACATTTTCAAAAAATATATCATTTGTGTCATTACTATCAAAATTCAAAAAAGGATCTTCGTTAAAATTTGTAATAGAACTCACGCCGTTTGTAATATAGTTATTGCTAAAGTCATTTAATACAGTAAAATTTATTCCTAAGGCAAATTTATTCCAAATATCGGAATCGTATTCAAAAACCAATACAGAACCTGCTTGACTTACATTAAAATTATCATCCGATGAATTGGTAACTGTATTAAAAAAATTAGAATTAGTATCTATACTATTATTCCCTAAGGTTATCGTTGCTTCGGAATTGTTAAATACTGCTAAACCAGCAGAATTCACTTCTACGGCAGACAAATCGCCACCTAATGCTCCAAAAGCACCGCTCATACTTGTAAATCTTGCAGTACCTTTAATGTTTTCAGTAGAAAATAGCAAAGTACTAGCGTCGTAATCGATTACTGAATTTTTGTAAAAATAACCTTGAGAAAAGGTATTTAATGTAACCGATAATATAATAAATAAAGTAATTATTTTTTTCATTTTATGCGTGTTTAATAACGCAACACTTATTAAATAATAAATATTGAGCGTTTTAATATCTTATAAAGTCATTGTTTTAGTGTCTTCTAGAAGTGGTTCTAGAACCTGTACTTCCTCTAGATGAACTACTGCGACGAGTAGAACTCGAACGTACTCTACTTGAAGAACCACTTCGAGATGTTGGTCTGTTTCTTATAACTGGTTTGCTACGAGATGAACTAGGTCTTACTCTTGGCTTTGCACTCGAAGGTCTAGAATTTGGTCGAACTCTCGGTTTAACATTTGATGGTCTTGAACTTGGACGAGTAGTAGGTCTGACTCTACTATTTACATTTGATCTAGCGTTAGAATTTCTTGTAGTTGTATTACCTCTAACACGGGAATTGTTTCTAGAATCATATCTACTTGCAAAGTTACTAGTTGCTCTGGCAGACCTTCTTCCGTATGCATAATCATTATGTCCGCCATAATAATTTCCATTTCCGTAAAAAGGTCTATTAAAAGGTGCGCATCCAAAACCATTGTTCCATCCAAAACCATTGTTCCATCCAAAACCATTGTTCCATCCAAAACCATTGTTCCATCCAAAACCATTGTTCCATCCAAAACCATTATTCCATCCAAAACCATTGTTCCATCCAAAACCATTATTCCATCCAAAACCGCCATAATTATAGACATTTACTACAGTCTCTCCACTGTCTTCCCACGCATAATTTTCATAAGGATAATCTTTATCTTCTTCTCTATCTAATATTTCTAAATCTTCACCAACTGCTTGTTCTGATTTATAAGTGTCTATATCTGTAAATATTTCTTCTTCAGAAGCATCATATTTATCAGCATTTTTTTGAAAATAGTTTTCATATCTAGTACCTCTTTTATTTTCGGTTTTTGAAGTTTCTTCATTTTTGGCCACATGCCTATCTGAAGATTCATAAATACCATCATTGTCAGTAGTATTTTGATAAGAACTGCAGGATGATAATGCAACAAAAATTAAACTTAATAAAAAGTATAATTTTGTTTTCGGAAGAAGTAATTTTAAATTTTTCATAATCGTGTGATATTATTGTTGAAAGTTACAAAAATAAATTAGTTTTGTAACAGAAAATTAATTATTTATTTAATCACAAATTTTGTGCCAAATCACTAATAATGAGCAAGAAATTAACAAAAAGAAGCGAAGATTATTCAAAATGGTATAATGAATTGGTAGTTAAAGCCGATTTAGCCGAAAATTCAGGCGTTAGAGGTATGATGGTCATCAAACCTTACGGTTATGCAATTTGGGAAAAAGTACAGGCAGAACTAGACAGAAAGTTTAAAGAAACTGGTCATGAAAATGCTTATTTTCCGTTATTGATACCTAAATCCTATTTTACTAAAGAAGCAAATCATGTAAAAGGTTTTGCAAAAGAATGTGCTGTTGTTACACATTATAGATTAAAAACTGCAGATGATGGTAGTATTATAGTTGATGAAAAAGCAAAATTAGAAGAAGAATTAATTATAAGACCAACATCAGAAACTATTATTTGGGATTCTTATAGAAAATGGATTCAATCTTATAGAGACTTACCAATTAAAATTAATCAATGGGCAAATGTGATGCGTTGGGAAATGCGTACTAGATTATTTTTAAGAACTGCTGAGTTTTTATGGCAAGAAGGTCATACAGCACATGCTACAAAAAACGAAGCAATAGAGGAAGCACAATTAATGCATGGTATTTATGCTGATTTTCTAAAAGATTTTATGGCAATACCAGTCATTAAAGGTGAAAAAACAGAAAATGAACGCTTTGGCGGTGCATTAAATACCTATACTATAGAAGCTTTAATGCAAGATGGAAAAGCATTACAAGCAGGAACATCACATTTTTTAGGACAAAACTTTGCAAAAGCATTTGATGTTAAATTTACAACTAATGAAGGCAAACAAGATTATGTTTGGGCAACATCTTGGGGAGTTACTACTCGTTTAATTGGCGCATTGGTAATGACACATTCTGATGATCAAGGCTTAGTCTTACCACCAAATTTAGCACCAATACAAGTGGTAATTGTACCTATTTATAGAAATGACGAACAGTTAGACGCAATTTCTGAAGTCGCTAATAAATTAATGACGCAATTTAAAGATAAAGGTATTTCAGTTAAATTTGACAATAGAACAACACACAAACCAGGGTTTAAATTTGCAGAATATGAATTAAAAGGTGTTCCTCTAAGAATAGCAATTGGTCCAAGAGATTTAGAAAATGGTACTGTAGAATTAGCAAGACGTGACACATTAACTAAAGAATTTGTGAAGCAAGAGGATTTATTGACTAAAATTCCCGTTTTATTGGCTACAATTCAAGATGAACTATACCAAAAGGCATTAAACTATAGAAATGAGCACATTACAGAGGTAAATTCTATGGATGAGTTTAAAAATGTGCTAGAAAACAAAGGTGGATTTATTTCTGCTCACTGGGATGGCACAGTAAAAACAGAAAAAGAAATAAAAAAAATAACAAAAGCAACAATTAGATGTATTCCGTTAGGCGCTGAAAATGAAGAAGGTAAATGCATATTAACTGGTAATAAGTCTAAATTTAGAGTATTATTTGCAAAAGCATATTAAATTTTTTCAAAAAGTGTTTGCGTGTTAAAAAAAATGGATTACTTTTGCAACCGATTTAATAATCAGTATTAGAAAATGGCCCGTTCGTCTATCGGTTAGGACCTCAGGTTTTCATCCTGGAAAGAGGGGTTCGATTCCCCTACGGGCTACAATATAAAAAATAGTTAAAATGGCAAATCACAAATCTGCAATTAAGAGAATTAGAAGTAACGATGTAAAAAGATTACGTAATAAATTACAGCACAAAACTGCTCGTAATGCAATTCGTGACTTACGTGTAGAATCTGACAAAAAGAAAGCAGAAAAATCACTTAACAATGTTTTATCTTTAGTTGATAAATTAGCAAAGAAAAACATCATTCACAGAAACAAAGCAAGTAACTTAAAATCTAAGTTAGTTAAAATGGTTGCTGCGATGTAATTAAGAGATCAGACTAAATTTAAAAAAACCATCTTTTTAGATGGTTTTTTTGTTTGTAATATATTTAACGATATATGTTAGCATATAGGTCGACACTCTTTCTAATTAATTAATTCTAAAAGAGTATCTACTTAAAAAAACTTATCCGTAATAAATTCATCCTTTATAAGAATCTCTTTTAGAGGCTCTTTATTATACCATTAACTACTATTAACAAACTTAACAGTCCAAATATTAGTAATTCTCTTTCAGTTAGTTTTTGACTAATAAAATCAAATATTTTATTTTCAAAATACAAAGCACTTATAGACCACCAAAGTTCGAAAAGATTATGTCGATTTTTTTTTGACACGGAGCACAGATTGATTTTATTAATATCTAATTAGACTAAATTCTTAATAAAAACTCGAGATAGAGATCGCAGATTACCAAATAAGAATTCCCTTTTTCCAATCAACAACAAAAGTTTCAGTAAACCAGAAAAACGATTAAAACATTGTTTTCTTCGCCTATATGAATTTTATTATAAACGCATTGTTTTATAATTATCAGACTAATTTTTTCAGAATAGTTAGACAAAAGAATTCAATTAGACTGTCAAACATAAACTTCAAAAGTTCTTATTGGCTTTTTCTGACTATTAAACCGAAAAAAAATCACAAAATAAAACCTCTAAATAAATTTAGAGGTTTTATAAAATTAAAATAGTTGGTTATTATTTACCTTCCATTTTCTTTTTTAAATCAGCTAAAGCAGAGTTTGCTTCACCAATGGTAGTTTTTTCTACAGTATCCTGCTTTTTCATGGCAGTTTTAATATTCTTAGTCTCTTGAGCTCTAAATATTGATGTATGAGAAACTACTAGTCTACGGTATTCTTTGTTAAATTCTAATACTTTAAAATCAACAGTATCACCTTTAACTATCTTAGAACCATCTTCTTTTTCCATATGACGAGAAGGCACAAAACCATCTACGTTTTCTTCAAAGTTTACGATAGCACCTTTTTCGTTTTTCTCTTTTACTGTTCCTTCATGAACACTATCAATAGTATAAGAAGACTCAATTGCATCCCAAGGATTTTCTTGAGTTTGTTTATGACCAATGTTTAGTTTTCTGTCTTCAACATTTAATTCTAAAACAACTACTTCTAATTTATCACCAACAGAGCAAAAATCAGATGGATGTTTTACTTTTTTAGTCCAAGATAAGTCAGAAATATATACTAAACCATCAATACCTTCTTCTAATTCTACAAACACACCAAAGTTAGTATAATTTCTAACTGTACCTGTATGCGTAGAACCGATTGGGTATTTTGTAGTAATATCTGTCCAAGGATCTACATGTAATTGTTTGATACCTAATGACATTTTACGATCTTCTCTATCTAAAGATAAAATCTCTGCTTCTACTTCATCACCAACTTTTACAAAATCTTGTGCAGATCTTAAGTGTGTTGACCAAGACATTTCAGAAACGTGAATTAAACCTTCAACACCTGGAGCAACTTCAATAAATGCACCATAATCAGCAATAATGGTAATTTTACCTTTAATTTTATCACCAACTTTAAGTTCTGTATCTAAAGCTTCCCAAGGATGTTTAGTTAATTGTTTTAAACCTAATTGAATTCTAGACTTACCTTCATCAAAATCAAGAATTACCACATTTAAAGCCTGGTCTAATTCTACAATTTCGTTTGGATGATTAATTCTAGACCAAGATAAATCGGTAATATGAACTAAACCATCTACTCCACCAAGATCAACAAAGACACCATAAGAAGTAATATTTTTAACAACACCTTCTAATACTTGTCCTTTTTCTAATTGACCAATGATTTCTTTTTTCTGTAATGCAATATCTGCTTCAATTAAAGCTTTATGAGAAACTACAATGTTTTTAAATTCGTGGTTTACTTTTACCACTTTAAATTCCATATTTTTATCTACATATTGATCGTAATCTCTAATTGGTTTTACGTCAATTTGCGAACCTGGTAAGAATGCTTCAATTCCGAAAACATCTACAATCATACCACCTTTAGTTCTACATTTTACATGACCCATAACGATTTCGCCAGTATCATGTGCTGCATTAACTCTTTCCCAAGCCTTAATAACTCTAGCTTTACGATGAGATAATACTAATTGACCTGTTGAATCTTCTAATTTATCAACTAAAACTTCAACTTTATCGCCAACTGCTAAATTTGGATTATATCTAAATTCGTTTAAAGAAATAACACCTTCAGATTTAGAACTGATATCGATAATTGCTTCACGTTCTGTCATTCTCATTACAGTTCCGTCAATTACTTGTCTTTCTTCAACAAAACCTTCAATACCTTCTAATGCTTTATCGAAAGCAGCAATTTTTTCTTCATCAACTGCCTCAATACCTTCTTCGTATTTATGCCAATCGAAATCTGCTAAAAATTGTACTGGATCTACTTTAGGTTCTTCTGGTCTAGTTTTTACAACTTCTTCTTCTGTAACCTCTTCTTTAGTTTCAACAATTTCTTCTTTTACTACCTCAACTTTTTCTGTAGTTTTTTCTTCTTCCTTAACAGCAACTTCTTCTTTTGCTTTAGGAGTAGTTTTTTCTGCTTTTTTAGTTTCCTTTTTTGCTTCAGCTTTAGGTTCTTCTGCTACAACTTCTTTTTCAGTAGTTGCTTCGTAGTTTCCTGCCAAACCTAAATCTTCGGTTAATAAGTAATAAAAGATTGCACGGTATTTGTTTTTGTTTGATTTCCCCATTTTTTCACACACTGCATTAATTGCAGTATCTAATTTTTCAGAGTCTTCTAAACCATGTTTTTTCATTAAGAAATTTTTCTTAACAGTTGCTAATTCAGATGGATCTCCACAAGAAACAACTTCTGCGTCTTTTCTGAATAATGCTGGTCCTAAACCTTTTGCTACCGATGTAAATAAGTCTTTCTCGAAACTTATTTTTAATTTGTCCATCTCAGCGATGTACTTTTCAATTTTTTCTTCTGTTTTAGTCATATGACTTTAACTTTGTATCTTATTATTAATCAGATTTTTAACGATATAATAATAAAAGATTTTTATGTTTTTTAAATCTATAGTCCCTTTTTCAAATCTGTACTCGTAAAAAGGTTTGCAAAATTAGTTAAAATTATGGTTTTGAGCAAGATGAATTAGGTTTTTGTTTGCGATATTTGTATCAATTTAGTCCTTTAAAATATTAAGATGTAAATTTTATATATTGCGCTGATTATTAGATGACTAAATTATAGTGTTGAGATTTGTATAACAAATCAATAATCGATGAAATATTTAAGTAGTCAAATTTAATGTAATCTGGGATAGGTCTTAAATCTAATTAATTGAAAATGATTTTGATTTAATAATATTTTATCTTAAAAAAATGTATCTTTCATTTATATAAAAACTCATTCATGAAAAAATTAATTTTTTTATTATCTATTCTTTTTTTAATTCAATGTAAAAAAGAAAAGCAACCAATAAAAGGCGTTATTACAGATAAAGCAATGGTTGTTTGTGCGAGACAAGAAGCTTCACAAATTGGAATAAATATTATGAAAAAAGGTGGAAATGCTTTTGACGCTATGATAGCAACCGACTTGGCATTAGCAGTTTCTTACCCGTTTGCAGGAAATATTGGTGGTGGCGGATTTTTAGTTTACCGAACAAAAGATGGTGAAGTTGGCGCATTAGATTATCGTGAAAAAGCACCATTAGCAGCAACAAGAAATATGTATGTTGATGAAAAAGGAAATGTCATTGAGAACAAAAGTACTTTAGGCACAAATGCTATTGGTGTACCAGGCACAATTGCTGGACTTTTTAAAGTACATGAAAAATTTGGAACCATTCCGTTTAAAGAATTAATTCAACCTGCAATTGATTTAGCTAAAAAAGGAGTTCTTGTCACAAAAAAACAAGCTAGTTCACTTAAAAAATATAAGAAGAATTTTCAAAAAGCAAATAAACGTATTATCTTTTTAGACAAAGTTTGGAATGAAAATGATACTATTAAATATTTAAAATTAGCAGAAACTCTAGAAAGAATTCGCGATAACGGAAGAGATGAATTTTACAAAGGAAAAACTGCCGACATTCTAGTTAGTTACTTACAAGATTTAGGCGGAATTATAACTAAAGAAGATTTAGTGAAATACCAAGCAAAATGGCGTAAACCAATTGTTTTTAATTATAAAGATGCTAAAATAATTTCGATGTCTCCACCAAGTAGCGGTGGTATTTGTATAGCACAAATTTTAAAAAGTATCGAACCATATAATATTAGTAAATACAAACATAATTCTGAAAAATATGTACAATTAATAACCGAAGCTGCACGAAGAGCTTATGCTGACAGATCTCATTTCTTAGGCGATAACGATTTTGTTCACATAAATATTGATAGTTTAATTTCAAGCGAATATTTAGATCAAAGAATGCAATCATTTTCATTTAATAAAGCAAATAATTCCGATGAAATTGGTCATGGAATTTTAGGACTGAAAGAAAGTAACGAAACAACGCATTATTCTATTATAGATCAATTCGGAAATGCCGTTGCGGTAACTACAACTTTAAATTCTGCATACGGTTCAAAGGTTTATGTAAAAGAAGGCGGTTTTTTTCTAAATAACGAAATGGATGATTTCAGCATAAAACCTGGTTTTGCAAATTCTTACGGTTTAGTTGGTGCTGAAGCCAATAAGATTGAACCTGAAAAGCGAATGTTGAGTTCTATGAGTCCGACAATTGTTGAACAAAATGGTAAATTAAAAATGGTTTTAGGTTCGCCTGGCGGATCAACTATTATCACATCTGTAATGCAGAATATTTTAAATGTATTGGAATATAATATGGGAATGCAAGAGGCAGTTTCTAAACCTAGGTTTCATCATCAATGGTTGCCAGACAATATAAAGTTTGAACCTAGTTTTGATAAAACAATTTTTCCTAAACTTGAAAAAATAGGTTACACAATAGACCAAAGTAACGCTCCTGTTATTGGTAAAGTAGATGCTATTTTAGTTTTACCTAACGGAAAATTAGAAGGTGGCGCAGATCCTAGAGGTGATGATAAAGCGATTGGTTTTTGAATTAGACAAGACCTTAGACGTAAGACCGCTTCGCTTTATGACTTTGCAGTTGCTAAAAACAACAAAACCTTCAGGATTTTTAAAAATTTTGAAGGTTTTGTTGTACAAACATTATGTCTTGAGTCTAACGTCTAAAAGTCTTATATCTTATTTTACTAAAATTCTAAAATTGTCTTTTTAATAATAGAAACACAATCTAACAACTGTTCTTCATTCATAACTAATGGTGGTGCAAAACGTATAATATTACCATGTGTTGGTTTTGCTAACAAACCGTTATCACGTAATTTCATACAAATATCCCACGCAGTAGAACTATCTTCGGTATCATTTATAATAATTGCATTTAACAAACCTTTACCTCTTACTAGTTTAACTAAATCGTTTTCATTAGCAAATTCTGCTAATTCTTTACGGAAAATCTGACCTAAACGCTCTGCGTTTTCGGCTAATTTTTCATCTTTTACTACTTCTAAAGCAGCAATTGCAACTGCAGCAGCAATTGGGTTACCTCCAAAAGTAGAACCATGTTGCCCTGGTTTTATCACATTCATTATATGATTATTAGCCAAAACTGCAGAAACTGGATATGCGCCACCAGAAAGTGCTTTACCTAATATTAATATATCTGGTTTAACATTTTCATGATCTACTGCTAATAATTGACCTGTTCTTGCGATTCCTGTTTGTACTTCATCTGCAATAAACAATACATTATATTTTTCGCAAAGTGCTTTTGCTTTAGCTAAATAACCTTCGGTTGGTACGTAAACACCTGCTTCACCTTGTATTGGTTCTACTAAAAAACCTGCTATATTTTTAGTGTTTTTTAAAGTGTTTTCTAGTGCTTCTAAATTATCATATTCAATTTTTATAAATCCTGGTGTGTATGGACCGAAACTTTTTCTTGCATCTTCATCATTTGAAAATGAAATTATCGTAGTTGTTCTACCGTGAAAATTATTTTCGCAAACTATTATTTTTGCTTCGTTTTGATCAATTCCGTTAACTTCATAAGCGAATTTACGGCATAATTTTATAGCAGTTTCTACTGCTTCTGCACCAGTATTCATTGGTAACAATTTATCAAAACCAAAATACTCGGTTGCAAATTTTTCATATTTACCTAACATATCATTGTGAAAAGCACGAGAAGTTAAACTTAAAGTCTTTGCTTGCTCTGTCATTGCATTTACAATTTTCGGATGACAATGCCCTTGATTTACAGCAGAATAAGCCGATAAAAAATCGTAATATTTCTTTCCTTCTACATCCCAAACAAAAACGCCTTCGCCTTTATTTAAAACTACTGGTAATGGGTGATAGTTATGTGCGCCATGTTTATCTTCTAACGCTATTAATTCTTTTGATGTCATGATTTATAAATTTTGAGCAAATTTAAGTAAATTATAGGTAATAAAAAAGGCTGCCGAATGGCAGCCTTTTAAAAATAAATTAAATATTTTTATTTAAGGTTAAAAGATAGTCTTGCAAATACAAAACGACCGTTATTTCCATATTGAGAAATACGTCTCGAATATACAAATTGATTACTTGAAGATAAATAACTAGGTAACTCATCTGGATAGATGTCTAATAAATTATTTGCTCCAACACTAACTTTTAAAGTTTTAGAAAATTTATAACCAACAGTTAAATCTGTAATAACAGCACCTCCAATTTCTGGATGCTCTGTATTACCATCGCTATCTAAATAAGTAGTACTACTATCGTCTGGATCTAATCTTAAACTACCAGTATCTTCAACTCCACCAAAATATGCATTTCTTAAAAAGAAATTCCATTTTCCCATTTCTAAGTTATGAGATAAATTTGCTTTAACTCTTGGCACAGCTAACTCTAAGTAAACTCTAGAACCTTCATCAAAATAATTACTAGTTAAACCTGCACTTTCTAATAAAGCACTTCCTTTTGTAGCGCCGTCTTTTTCTGTTTTCGAATACGTAGCAGCTAAATTATTAGATAATTTTCCGTTACCAATATTCATTTTATGTGTTATTACTAAATCTACACCTACAGTTTTTGTGTCAATAGCATTTGAGAAAAAAGCCGCTTTACCAATACCTAAATTATCAAATATATTATTTATTGTTTGTTGAGAATTATCAGCTGGCGTGCTAAAAGGAGAAAAATTACCTGTATATGTAATTCTGTCATCTATTTTAATATAATAACCATCAACTGTAAATGTTAAATTAGCGCTAGGTGCTTTAGCAACAACTCCCAAACTTGCATTAAACGATGTCTCTTCTTTTAATTTTGGAATACCAAATAATTTTGCAATTTGCGAGTTATTTGTGAAAGTTCCAACTTCCGAAGCAACACCATTATCATCAAATAACGTATTTGATTTACTGTAAAATTGTTGGTGTAAAGATGGTGCTCTAAAACCTGTGCTTAAGGCACCTCTAATATTAACATTTTCCCCAGCTTTTAATCTTGCCGCTAATTTTCCGTTAAAAGAATCTCCAAAATCGCTAAAGTCTTCATATCTAACTGCGGCACTTAATAAAAAACTTTCTGTTAAGTCCGCTTCTACATCTGCATAAAATGCATAACTATTACGTTTAGCATCAACAGCATTATCTGGTGTGAAACCAGAAAAAACTTGCGCCCCAGCACTTGCTTGATTGCCGAAGAAATCAACAACTTGTAATGAAGGATCTTGTGCGCTTGCAGCAGTTTCTACTTCTCCGTTAATATCATATTTAGCATACGAAGATTCTTCACCTGCTTCAATAAAATAATTATCAATTCTATATTCTGATCCAAATGCAATATTTAAACCTGAAAAAGTATCTTCAAAGTATTTAGATATATCAAAATTTACTGTGTTTTGTTGAAAACCATTTAAACCAGCATAAAATTCTGAAGGAGAAGAAGATTGTAAATAAAAATTTGTTGTATTAGTAATATTATACTCAAATTCATTTTTTCCCCAAGTATGTGATAAATCAAGATTCCAACCATCAATTTTACCTCTAATACCGAAACCTAAAGATTTATCAACAATATCAGATTCAATATTTGGTAAAAAACCATTAATATTTACTAATGTATTACCTCTACCACTACCATGACCTGCTGTTCTGTAAAATCCAGAAGCATCACCATGTCTATAAGAAACACCACCAAAAGCATAAATTTCAGATCCATTATCATCTAAAGGAATCTCCATGTTACCCATAAATTGTCCTTGTTCTAAACCTGATTGCCCAACACTCATATTATAATCACTTCTTGTTTGGCCTCTACGCGCTAATTCATTGTCTGAAACATTATTTCCTTCCCATCCAGTAAAAACACCATCATCATTGAATTGTTCAGTTCCTAAAATACTTCTTAACTCGTCAATAGTAGTTGCATTTGCAATGTCAGATTGCAAATTTGCATCAAAATATGACACTTGTGATGCATAATTCTGTATTGCTACAACATCCGTTTTTAAATCGGTTAAATTAAAACCATCTTGAGAAGCACCCCATTCAATAGCATTGTATGCATGAAATATTCCACCTGTTCTATCTCTAGCTCTTGAAGTTCTTTCTCTACTTGTTAACGAACCTGTTAAGTTAATAAAACCACCATTTTCACCAATAGGTAAACCATAATTTAAATCAACTTGGAATTTTTCACCATCCGTTCCACCATCATGATCGTTTCCATTTTTAGACATATTTGCACCAGAAGTTACATTTACAGCTAATTTGTTTGTAGCTTCTTTTAATACAATATTTATCACACCAGCAATAGCATCAGAACCGTATTGAGCTGCTGCTCCGTCACGTAAGACTTCAATTCTTTTAATAGCTGCAGTTGGTATTGTATTTAAATCAGTACCTACACTACCTCTACCTGGAGTACCGTTAACATTTACTAAAGAAGAAGTATGTCTTCTTTTTCCATTAACTAATACTAATACTTGATCTGGACCTAAACCTCTTAATTGTGCAGGGTCAATATGATCTGTACCATCAGAAACTGTTTGTGTATTAGAACTAAAAGAAGGTGCTACATAATTTAATATTTGTGTTACCGAAACTTGAGCTCCTAAGCTAGCTATTTCCGTTACATCAATAACATCTACTGGCACTGCCGTGTCTGTTGCAACCCTATTAGGATTACGTGTACCAACAAGTACTATTTCATCTAAAGTTAAACCTTCCGCCATAGAAACATCTAATTTTGCAGAACCGTCCATTGTTTTTACAATTGTTTCAAAACCTACAGATGTAAATTCTAAAACATCGCCTTTATTTACTTTTAATGAGTATTTACCGTTAAAATCGGTTGATGTTCCGTTGTCGGAACCGTCTACTTTTACAGAAACTCCTGGTAATGGTTGCCCATCACTATCGCTTACTGTACCTTTTACTTCATATTGTGCCATCATAGTAAATGACAATAATAGAAATGCGAATAAAAATGTAATTTTTAATTTCATAAATAATAAATTTGGTTAATATTGATTTTTGTTAATTGCCAAATATAAATAAATGAAATACAATTTCAGCAATATTTGTTACAAAAATGATTTTGATTAATTAAACTTAGTTCTTTAAAATCAATCAAAAATCATATTCATACCAAATTGTATAGATTGGTTTTGGCTTTTAGACAGGTCTGCATAACCTAATAAATTATCTGCAGTTGCATAAAAATTAAATTTATTAAAGTGTGTTGTTAAACCAATACCTATATTAGCAAAACTATAACTATTTGCTGTATAGGTTGTTTTGAATCTTAGTTGCTTTGACAAACGTCTATAATAATATAAGGTTGCTGCTACTTGTGGTTGCTTTGGTCTAAAAATAGAATATAATTGCACACCTACTTCGTTGGCTAATTTATTTTTAGATTCGGATCGTAAACAGTTATTTCTGTTTTTTTTACCGAATTTATAAGCAACACTACCATTAAATTTTAGAGACCTCAGCGTGGTATATTTAACATTTAAAGTGTCTAAACCTATATTTTCGGTAACATCATCTTCAAAATTTTGCCAATAATCTATACCATCTAGTGTGCTTGGAAATTGAAATTCTAAACCTTCAAAGTCAAAATTACCTTCTATTTTATAATTTGTTACATTTTTTCGATGATGAATAAATCCTAAATCTTGCATACTTGCTGTGATTTCAATATTTTCTTTAGGTTTATATGTTAGGCCAAAATCTAAACCAAGCCCCATATTTCCGCTTACTAAGAACTTACCTATTACACCATCTTGAGCAACCACTTCATTATTTTCATCTGTAATACCTGAAGTTTTCACTTCCATATTAACATCAATAAATTGATGTGAATAAATATTATTTTGACCTTCGCGTGTTACAAATAAACCAGTATTAACTCTCGATGTTGCATTAAAAACACTTGAGTATAATTTTGCTCGCAAACCAACAGTTAATTTATTATTTATTTTTCTCGAAATACCAGCATGAAAAACACCCAGCAACTCTGCTTTAAAACTTAAATCGGATGCATCAAATAAGCGATCTATATCCTTATTACCATCTAAAACTACAGCAATATAATCTTTTGGATGATACGCTATTACATCTAATTCTTCGTAAAAACCAAAACTAAAATAATCTCTTTTGTTATTTAATCTATAACCAGCATTAAAAATTTCTAATTGTTGATTAACTGTGTAAAAATCATTGCTACTTGTCTGACTTAATAAATCTCTTAATTTAGAATTTATATCAATACCATCATCTTCAAATAAATCGGAAATATTAAAACCTGAAATCCCTGCATGTACATAAACACCCGATAATAATGGTATGCCGAAATGCGCGTTATAATTTACATCTAAACCTGGGTTGACTAATAAACTTTGTGGCACTTCATCAAAACCAAATAATATATTTTTATTTTGTGAAAATGTTGTTACTATACAAAATAGTAACCCAATAAAAACTTGTTTTTTAATTATCATTAGCACTTATTCTTAAAAAAACATCTGCTACAGACTTGTAATCTAAAAACATATCTTGAGTTATTGGTGCAGTATCTGATTCCATTTCGGCAAATACAACAATTCCTTTAGAACTTAAGAATAGTTGTAATTCATCATTTGTTATTTCTCTTGTTTCTTGCAATAAACCACTATTTTGAGGAATATTAAATGTAATCGTATAGGTTATTTGATTTAGATTATTGAGAAACTGATATTCTAAATTAAATGCTTTATTAAATGTGTTTTCTATTTCAAATAACAATTCAATTTTAGTAATACTTTCTTGTGCCGTACCACTATCAAAATGATGTATTTCGGTTATATCAGAAATAAAACTTAAACCTCCATTTGTTACAAAATCATCTGGATTCGCCCTAAAATGCACCAAAGCAACTTTAAATTCTGGTTCAAGAACAATATCGTCTACTTGGTCAAAATCTACATTACCGACACAAGTACTAAAAACAATACCTAAGCATATGAAAATAAGCATCTTATACGACCTCATAACTAGTTAAAATTAGGAATTAATAACGATTTTGATTTATAAATATTGCTTGATTTCTAATAATTCATTAATCAAAATGAATGTATCTCCCTTATTATTTGCATTATTTATATCTGCAAAATTAACATAAAAACTTTTAATTCCAACATTTTTCGCTCCATAAATATCTGCTTCTAAACTATCACCTATCATTACACTTTCATAAGTTTCGGCTGTTGCTTGTTTTAATGCGTGAAAAAATATTTTAGGATTTGGTTTTTTAACTCCAACACATTCCGAAGTAACAATCACATCAAAATAATTTAACAAACCCGACTTTTCCAATTTTTGAAATTGTGTTTCTTTAAATCCGTTTGTTATTATATGCAATTTATATTTTGGTTTTAAATAGTCCAACAACTCTATCGTACCATCAAATAATTGATTGTAATTAGATAGATTTTCTAAATATTCATCTGCTAATTTATAGATCAACTCATCTTTAATAGTATAATTTAATAAGTCGAATGTTTCTTTTAATCTTCCGTAGCGTAATTTTTCTTTGGTAACTTGTTCTTCTCTGAATAGTTTCCAATATTTAAAATTAATAGGAATGTAATGTTGTAGAAATAAATCAATTTCAATTTCTAAATCATTCTGTTTAAAGATGAATTCATATGACTTTTTTGAGTTTGTTTCAAAATCCCATAGAGTGTGATCTAAATCGAAGAAAATGTGTTTTATGGTTGATTGATTTTTCATCTTTATTTTTTGTTATCTACTGATTTCGAATTCAATTTCATTTTCGAATTCTTTAAATTTTTCTCCCGATGATTTCGCTGATTTTCGTAGAATTGAACGTTTTAGATTTGAATTACTTTGATTTTAGTTTTATTTTCTAGTTCAACTTCGAATTCATTTTCAATCTTTTATTTTAAACTCCTGTACTTCCAAAACCGCCTTCACCTCTACTTGTTTCTTCTAAAACTTCTACTTGTTGCCATTCTGCTTGACTATATTCTGCGATTACTAATTGTGCAACACGATCGCCATCTTTAATTACAAAATCATCCGTAGATAAGTTTATTAAAATGATTCCTATTTCGCCTCTATAATCTGCATCTATTGTTCCTGGAGCATTTAAAACAGTAATTCCTTTTTTAATTGCTAAACCACTTCTAGGTCTAACTTGCGCTTCATAACCTTGTGGTAACGCAATAAATAAACCTGTTTTTATTATGGTTCTTTCTAATGGTTTTAGCATTACTTCTTCGGTTAGATTTGCTTTCAAATCCATACCTGCGGAAGATTTAGTTTCGTAATGTGGTAAATCGTGGTTAGATTTATTTATTATTTTTATTTGCATATTGTAAAATGTTTTCTCGCAGATTTTGCAGATTCCGCAGATTTTTTAAGGTTTTAATATTTTTTAAAATTGATTTTTATTTGCATATTGTTTGTTCACGCAGATATTCACAGATTCCGCAGATTTTAATTTGAGTTTGTAATTTGTTTGATTGTTTTTTTTTCTTTTAAATAGATTATTCCTATAAATAGAAATAACAATAAGGTTGAAATGTAATAATTTTCTCTGAAATCAGTATAAAATGATATTGCAGAAAAAACGACACTTAATAATAAATAAAAACCAACTTTTAAAACTTGATATGGTATTTTATAATACTTTTTTCCATAAATATATGAAGTAACTGTCATAATAAAATAGACAATTAAAGTCGTCCAAGCTGCAGCAATATAACCATAAATAGGTATAAATATAATATTTAAACTAATAGTTATAATTGCTCCAATTATTGAAAAATACATACCGTATTTAGTTTTATCTGTTAGTTTATACCAAATAGACAAATTGTTATAAATTCCTAAAAACAGATTTGCCAATAATATTATTGGAACAATATTTAAAGCTTCTAAAAAAGCTTCTTTTCCAATTAAAACAGTGAAAATATTGATATACGCTACAATAATAAACATAAAAAGAGACCCGAAAATGGTAAACCAATTTAATATCGTTGCGTATTTTTCTTTAGCATCTTTATCTTCCGCAATTTTAAAGAAAAAAGGTTCTGCTCCAAGTCGAAATGCCATAATAAAAATGGTCATAAACACACCTAATTTATAGCATGCAGCATAAATTCCCATTTGTTCTTTTCCGTTAATTTTTTCTATTAGAATTTTATCAAAATTCTCGTTGGTTACAAATGCTAAACCACCAATCATAATTGGTAAACCATAAACTAATAATTTTTTAAAAATCACTTTGTCAAAAGTGAATTTAAATTTAAAAATAATTGGTAACATTGTTAAAAAAGTAAATAAACTTGCTATTACACCTGCTAAAAAAATATAAATAACTTGTGGTGATTTTCCAAGGTTAGAAATAAATATTTTTGGTAATTCCAATTTATATTTAGGTACAAACCACAAGAAAAAATAAGCTAACCCAACATAAATAATAATATTGCTGACTTTAAAAAAAGTGAATTTTATTGGTCTGTTTGTCACTCTTAAATAAGCATAAGGTATCACTACTAAAGTATCCAAAACCAAAGTAATAATAAGTAATTTAACAAATAAAGGGTTACTAAAACCAACAAATTCACTAATTGCATCCGAAAAAAATAATGCGATAAACAAAAAAGTTAATGTTGTAATACTTATACTTATAAATGATGTAGAAATCACTTTACCTTTCTCTTTTTCTTTGGTGAAAAATCTAAAAAATGCAGTTTCTAATCCATAAGTTAGTAAGACATTAAAATAAGCTGCATATATATAGTATTTTGTATCTTCTGAATATTTATCTGGTTCAAAAGTATTCGTTTTTAAATGTACCAATATAATATTTAAGGCTCTTGGCAAAACTGCTGCCAAACCATAAATTACAGTATCTTTAAAAAAACGTTTTAGTGTGCTCATAAGATTTAGCAAATATAATGTTATTGCAATTAACTTTTGAGTAAAAAAAAATCCTTTTAATTTTAATTAAAAGGATTTTGAAATTATTTAATCTCTAGTTCTACGTCTTCTGCTACTTTTTTCAGTTTTACGGTTAAAACCTTCTTTATTATCTCTTGCTCCTCTAAAACCAGAACCACTTTTGTTTCTATCGTTACCACCTTTTCTGTGTCCACTTCCGCCACCACCACTACGTTTTCTATCTCCGCCGCCACGATTTCTGTCTCTTCCGCCGCCGCTTCCTCCACGACCTCTATCACGATTACGACTTCTTGTTTTAGGTTTTTCCGTTTTTTCTACGCTTATTCTTCTTCCGTTTCTATTTGCACCTTCAAATGCTTTTAAAATTTCTTCGGTAAATGATTTATCTGCTTCGAAAAAAGAAAAACTTTTTAGAATTTCAATTTGACCTATATCAATTTTTTTATCCAAATGGTCATTAATCATACCAATCATTCTGGCAGGATTCAATTCATCCATCTGACCTAAATTCACAAAGAAACGCTGCATATTTTCATCAGCAACTCTATCATGTGATTTTGAATTATCTGCTAAAATATCACCTGCTTTTTGATAATAATTAAGTAAGGTTTCAAACTCATTATAAACAAAACGCTTGATTAATTCGTCTTTAGTTAATTTTTTTAATTGCTTGGTAACTTCTTCTAAATTATCAGGTACTTTATCTTCAGCTACTTCTAAAGATTTAATTTTATCAACGTATTGCATTAATTTTACGCTACAAATATCTTTACCTGTTGGTACTTCTTTTGGCGTAAATTTCTTTTTAATCATACGTTCAATCTGACCGATTCTACGTTTTTCTTTACTCGAAATAATTACAATAGAAGTTCCTTCTTTACCTGCACGACCTGTTCTACCACTTCTGTGCGTATAAGATTCTAACTGATCTGGTAATTTATGATTTATAACGTGTGTTAAATCGGTTACGTCAATTCCACGAGCAGCAACATCCGTCGCTACCAAAAAGTTTAATTTTTTCTTACGAAATTTATTCATCACAAAATCACGTTGTCCTTGCGACAAATCACCATGTAATGAATCTGCACTATAACCGTCTTGAATTAATTTATCTGCAATTTCTTGTGTTTCTCTTCGTGTTCTACAGAAAATTACACCGTACATGCCAACATTCATATCAACAATACGTTTTAATGTAGCGTAACGATTTCTTTCAGAAACTAAATAATATTCATGCTCAACAGTATCTGCACCTTTATTTTTAGTTCCTGCAGTAATTTCAATGGGATTATCCATATAATTCCTAGCAATTCTTTCCACTTCTTGTGGGAAAGTAGCTGAAAACAACAATGTTTGCTTATCTGCTGGCGTAACACTTAATACTTTATCTAGATCTTCTTTAAAACCCATATTAAGCATTTCATCGGCCTCATCTAAAACAACCCATTGAATATCTTCTAATTTTAATGCTTTTCTCTTTATTAAATCAACCGTTCTCCCTGGTGTACCAACTACGATATGCGCACCACGTTTTAATGATTTAATTTGATTGGTAATATTTGATCCACCATATACACAAAGTGAAGATAACCCTTTTATGTTTTTAGAGAATTCTTTTATATTTCTTTCAATCTGAATAGCTAACTCACGAGTTGGCGACAAAATTATTGCCTGCGTAGCTCTTGAGTCTGTTTTGATTTGCTCTATAATAGGCAAACTAAAAGCTGCAGTTTTACCTGTACCAGTTTGTGCAAATGCTTTTAAATCTGCTACAGAATTTATTATTTGTGGGATTGCTTTTTCTTGAATTTCAGAAGGTGTTTCATAACCTATATCTGCAAGTGCATCTGTGATCTCTTTACAAAGACCTAACTCTTTAAATTTTGACATTATATTTTACTTTTTAACCAAGTTAAGTGTAAAATATAGGGACGCTACAAACTTAAATTGATTGATTCTTAGAAGTTGCAAAAGTAAACTAATTATTTAGAAAGTAGCGTTTTATTTATACTTTTCAATTTTAGCAAGTATTTTTTCAAAATTATGATGTGATAAATAAGAAAAATCATTTTGAATAATACCTTTCTTATTTAAAATAATTGCTCTTGGAAATTGGTTCGTAAACCATTTGTTTTTAGTGGTATCCACCAATTGAAATTGATTTTTTTTATTAAAATTATATTTCTTAATATACTTTTTCCATTTATATTTTTTTAACTGATTATCCAACCCAATAAATCTGAAATTTGGATACTCTTTTGCTAAATAATTAACTCTTTTAGCCAAATACTGAATTCTGTTTGCTTCTTTTGGCCAAAAATAGAGTACCATTTTTTTATCTGATTTTAAATCGTCTAATTCAATTTTTTTATTCTGATAATCTATAGCATCTAAACTAGGAAAACGAGAATACTTTTTTAATTGTGCTAAACTTTTAACAATTTTATTTACATCAGCAACCTTTTCTTTATCTGTACAGTTTGTATAAAAAATATTTTTAACTTCTTTTTTATCTTTATCACAACATTTTTTATCTAAAAGGCAATTAATTATTGCGTGATGCAACATATTATTCTTAAGTTTTTCATTTTTAATTTTACTATTTATTTGTTTTAAAATTATAGTAGACAATTGTTTAGATGTGTCTTTTTCATGAATTTCATCAGATATATTAAGTAAATAATCACCTACATATCTATTAAATGCATAATAATTTAAAAATTGGATATCATTTATGTCTGTATTTTGTCGATAAGCATAAAAATAATCACTTAATTTTTTTGATTTTTCTAATCTATGATAAACCTTATAATTATGAGCATATTTTTCTTTAATGGAATAAATAGGATAATAAATTGCCGTTTGTACTAAACTTTCAAATTTTGAAGAAACTACTATATTTTCTTTAAATTTTTTATAATGATTTAGTTTTATTGTAATTAAAGAGTCTATTTTTCGAGAAAAATCTACCTCTTCTAACTTATAGTAACTATGAAACAATTTTTTTTCTTTTTCATTTTTAAGAAATAATTGAATTAAAAAATTATTCTTTGCTGCTCCTCTTCCGCTAAAGACCAAAGATTCATCAAAATCCCAAGTATTTAATCGCATTACAACACTATCATTTGGTTCTAAAAATAAATATTGATATTCTACGCCATGCTTAAATGTATATAATCCTTCGGTTAGACTATCTAATTTGAACTCAAAATTATTATTTCTGTTTAATTTACTAGTACTTATAGATCTTTCATTTTGAAAAATTTCTAAACTTTTTTCTTTCGGATTCACAATTTGCCCAGCAAAATATATCGATTTATATTCAACTGATTGTGAGCAACTCATTACCAATAGTAATGGCAAAATAAATAGTAAGGTATTATATTTTAATTTCATACAAAATCCCCATAAATTGAAAAACAAATGTATACATTATAATTAGTTGTGCTGTTAAAAAGGTGTTAATTGTTGGTTGATTTATTGTTTTCCGCAGATTTCGCAAATTTTTGCAGACTTAACTGTTTTTTTCTCGCAAAGGCGCTAAGACGCAAAGTGTTTAAAATGTTTTTAGTTACCAAATATTTGCAAAGCAAACATAATAACGACTTAATCTTATTAAAAGGTATCACTAAACTTAACTTAGCGACTTAGTGACTTAGTGACTTAGTGACTTAGTGACTTAGTGACTTAGTGACTTAGTGACTTAGTGAGAAAATAAATATTTACCTACTATAAACAACATAGAGCCATAATTTTATACTATTTTCGCCAAAAAATTAAAGTATATAGTAATCCTTGCGAACTTTGCGAATCCCGAAACTTCGGGAGCGAACTTTGCGGTTAAATAACAATCTATGTTAACAGTTTCAAACTTATCGGTTCAATTCGGAAAAAGAGTTCTTTTTGATGAAGTAAATACAAAATTTACACATGGCAATTGCTACGGAATTATCGGTGCAAATGGTTCGGGTAAATCGACTTTTTTAAAAATCATTTCTGGTAAAATGGATCCTACAAGTGGTAATACTTTCCTTGAAAAAGGCAAACGTATGTCCGTACTTTCACAAGATCACTTTGCTTTTGATGAATTTACCGTTTTAGATACTGTAATGATTGGTAACAAACCATTATATGATTTAAAAACCGAAATGGATGCTATTTACGCCAAACCAGATTTCTCTGAAGAAGACGGAATTAAAGCTGGTGAATTAGGTGTGGATTTTGAAGAAATGGGCGGTTGGAATGCTGAAAGTGATGCTGGTTCTTTATTATCATCGGTTGGCATTCTAGATGAAATGCACACTACTTTAATGAAAGATGTTGGTGGTAAAACAAAAGTACGTATTTTACTTGCACAAGCGTTGTTTGGAAATCCTGATTTATTAATTATGGATGAACCTACCAACGATTTAGATTACGAAACAATTGCTTGGTTAGAACATTTTTTAGCAAATTATAAAGAAACGGTAATTGTTGTTTCGCATGATAGACACTTTTTAGATGCGGTTTGTACGCATATATCAGACATTGATTTTGGTAAAATAAATCACTTTTCTGGTAATTATACTTTTTGGTATGAATCAAGTCAATTAGCGGCAAGACAAAAGGCACAACAAAACAAAAAAGCAGAAGATAAAAAGAAAGAATTAGAAGAATTTATCCGTCGTTTTTCTGCAAATATGGCAAAGTCTAAACAGGCTACGAGTAGAAAAAAGATGATTGACAAATTAAATGTCGAAGAAATTAAACCTTCTTCGAGACGTTATCCTGCCATTATTTTTGAAAGAGAACGTGAAGCAGGTGATCAAATTTTAAATATCGAAGATTTATCTAAAGAAATTGACGGTAAGGTTGTTTTTGACAAAGTACATATTAATTTAGCCAAAGGTGATAAGGTAATTATATTATCAAAAGATTCTAGAGCAGTTACTGCTTTTTATGAGATTCTTGCTGGTAATGATACTAATTTTAACGGAAAATTTAATTGGGGCGTTACAACAAACCAATCTTATTTACCATTAGAAAATGCTATCTTTTTTAAAGATGGCGAACTAAATTTAGTAGATTGGTTAAGACAATACGCAAAAACAGAAGAAGAACGTGAAGAAGTTTTCTTACGTGGCTTTTTAGGGAAAATGATTTTTTCTGGCGAAGAAGCATTAAAAAAATGTACGGTACTTTCTGGTGGCGAAAAAGTAAGATGTATGTTATCTAGAATGATGATGACTAGAGCAAATGTTTTATGTTTAGACGAACCAACAAATCATTTAGATTTAGAATCGATTCAGGCAATAAATAACTCACTTAAGAAATTTAAAGGAACCGTTTTACTATCTACACACGATCATGAATTTGCACAAACTGTTGGTAATCGTATTATAGAATTAACACCAAAAGGTGTTATTGATAGCTATATGTCTTTTGAAGATTATTATGCGGATGCTAAGATTAAGGAATTGCGTGAGAAGATGTATAGTTAGAATATTATAAATTTAAGTAAAGACGTTTTGCAAAACGTCTTTACTATTTTTCTCTAATCTTTCAACAAAGTCAAAACTACTTTAGTGCCAGTTTCATCACTATGCAAATCACTAATTAAAACATCTACTTTATCTTTGTACATTTCGTTAAGAATGGCAACGCGTTGTTTGATATTCTGCATGCCTTTAGACTTTTGTTTTAACTGATTTTTAGATTTTAAGGTCTTTGATTTTTTTCGACCAATACCATTATCGGTAATTTCAATTTGTAAGGTTTCGGTGTTTGTTTGCGATACATTTATCTGTAACAAACCTTTTTCTTTTTTGTAACGTAA
>JAMONN010000138.1 GCA_027065775.1 Flavobacteriaceae bacterium
ACAGAGTATTAGAACGTCAATTTGAAAATAAATTAGAAAACAATAAAGACATTACGCCAAAAGAAATTGTAGTTTTTAAAAAATTAAATCCAAACTATTGGAAAACAAATTACTTAATTGGTAAATACTATTACAAAAAGAAATATTATACTGCTGCGTTACAAGAATTTAACAATGCAAATTCTAAAGAAGTTACAACACTTTTAGATAAAAATAATATCAATAAATACATTAAAGAATTACATAGAAAATTAGAATGATACCTGAAATTGAATTACAATCTATTGCCAAAATAAAAGAATTTCAAGAACAGAAACTACAGGAATTGTTACACTATATTTCGAGTAAATCGCCTTTTTACAAAAAGACATTTTTAAATAAAAATGTGGATATTAAATTTATAAAAACTTTAGAAGATTTAAAATATTTACCAATTACTACCAAAGAAGATTTGCAAAAAAATAATGATGATTTTTTATGTATTAAAAAGGAAAAAATTGTCGATTATGTTACAACTTCTGGCACAACTGGCAAACCGATTTATTTCGGATTATCAGATAAAGATTTAGACAGATTGGCTTATAATGAAGCGATTTCATTTGCATGTTCTAACATCACAAAAAAAGATACTATCCAATTAATGACAACCATAGACAGACAATTTATGGCTGGACTTGCCTATTTTTTAGGAGCAAGAAAATTAGGAGCAAGTATTATTAGAGTTGGTGCTGGCATACCAGAATTACAATGGGATTCTATTTTAAAATTTAAACCAACGTATATAATTGCCGTTCCGTCTTTTTTATTAAAAATGATTGAATATGCAGAAAAAAATAATATCGATATAAATAAAACTTCCGTAAAAGGAGCAATTTGTATTGGCGAAGCATTAAAGAATCAAGATTTTACACCAAATGTATTGGCAAAAAAAATTCAAGATAAATGGAATATTAAATTATTTTCAACTTATGCTTCCACAGAAATGAATACCGCATTTGCCGAATGTGAATATCAAATTGGCGGTCATCACCATCCTGAATTAATTATTACCGAAATTTTAGATGACAATAATAAGCCCGTAAAACAAGGCGAAGAAGGCGAATTGGTAATCACTACTTTAGGTATTGAAGCGATGCCTTTATTACGATTTAAAACTGGCGATATTGTAAAAGCACATAGCGAACCTTGTAAATGTGGTAGAAATACCATAAGATTAGGTCCAGTTATTGGTAGAAAAAAGCAGATGATAAAATACAAAGGCACAACCATTTTTCCGCCTGCAATGTATGATTTGCTAAATGATTTTAAAGAAGTAAAAAATTATATTATCGAAATTAGTAAAAACGAAATTGGTACAGACAAAATAACCATCAAACTTTTTACCGATTCGCAAAGTGAAGATTTATTATTAAAATTAAAAGATCATTTTAGAGCAAAATTAAGAGTTGCACCACAAATAGAATTTATGCCAAAAGAAGAAATTAATAAAATAAAATTCCCTAAATTGAGCAGAAAACCTATGCTTTTTATAGACAAAAGAAAATAAATTTATTATGGATGAAGAGTTAAAAAAAATAGAGCCATATAATCAAGAACAAGTTAAAACTGCATTAAAATGGTTAGAAACTAGAAATGATTTTATACAAGGTGTTCAGTTTTTTTATCCAGAATGGTCTGGTAATGATATTGTAAAAAAATTACAATCTTGTAATTCTTGTGCAGATTTTCAGGTGCAATTTATTGAAATGGTCATAAAAAATTCTATAAAAAACACTATGACTTCTTTTAAAATTAATGGGTTAGATACTTTTGACACTTCCAATTGTTTGTATATTTCTAACCATAGAGATATTTTTTTAGACTCAGCTTTATTGCAAAATCATTTGTATGATATTGGCAAACCTTTTACCGAAATTTCGTTAGGCGATAATTTAATGGTAAATAATACCATGAAAGCTGTGGCGAAATTAAATAATATGTTTACTGTTTTTAGAAGTCAGAATAAATCTGAAATGCTTAAAAACACTATAAATTTATCTAAGTATTTAAGATATTCCATAACCAATAAAAAAGTATCTTCCTGGATTGCTCAAAGCAATGGCAGAACAAAAGACGGTAATGATGTTACTGCAACAGGTTTAATAAAAATGCTACTTTTAAGTGGTGATGCAGACGATATTAAAAAATCAATTGCAGAACTTAATATTGTGGTTTCTACCATTTCTTTTGAATATGAACCTTGTGCTTTTGAAAAAGCAAACGAGTTAAGTACAGTTGATAAAGAAGGTGGTTATCAAAAAGAGAAGTTTGAAA
>JAMONN010000139.1 GCA_027065775.1 Flavobacteriaceae bacterium
CAGCAGATTTTGAATTCGAAAAAGCGATTGCACACACCAACCGAAAATTATCTAAAATCGAAACGATTTTTTTATTAACCAGTGCAAACACGTCGTATATAAGTTCTAGTATTGTGCGAGATATTTTGCGACATAATGGAGATGTTTCATTACTTGTGCCAGATACGGTTAAATAAATTGTGAGTTTTTAGTACTTAGAGTTTAGAGTACTTAAAGTGCCTAAAGTTTTAATTTTCGTCATATTTAGAAATATTAATTTATGAAGAAAATTAGTAAAAAACACAAATTATTAACTCTAGGCACTTTTAACTCTAAATACTTTAGGTACTAAATAGTATATAATAATTTTGAATATTAATTTCGGATGTTGAATTAATTAGTATCTTTGCACCTCAATTTTAAGAAAATAAAAATGACTACAAATAGAACGTTTACCATGTTAAAACCAGATTCTTTAGAAAAAGGAAATACTGGTGCAATTTTAGAAAAAATTAACGCTTCTGGTTTCAGAATTGTTGCAATGAAAATGACGCATATGACTAAAAGAGATGCCGAGGCATTTTATGCAGTTCATAGCGAAAGACCATTTTTTGGTGAATTAGTTGAATACATGACTAGAGGACCAGTTGTTGCTGCAATATTAGAAAAAGACAATGCAGTAGAAGACTTTAGAGTTTTAATTGGTGCTACAAATCCAGCAGATGCAGCTGAAGGAACTATACGTAAATTATATGCTGCTTCTATTGGTGAAAATGCTGTGCATGGTTCTGATAGTGATGAAAACGCTGCTATCGAAGGTGCTTTTCATTTTTCAGGAAGAGAAATGTTTTAATAGACTTTAAGCAATATACTTTAGACTTTATGTAAATAAATAAACCCAAACAATTAATTTTGTTTGGGTTTTTGTTTTTTAGATTTTGAAAGTGAAAATTATTCATTTTTACGTAACTCTTTATAGTTATCTCTAAGTCTATTTAATAAAATACCGTAAAGTAATTTATAAAATAACCAAACAAGACCAAGGACTATAAAGCCAATTAAGGATACTGAAAACCATAAAAATGTTTTATTTATGTCATCTGGTATATTGCTTAAAAATTGTTCAGAAACTGAAATTTTATAAAGAAAGATTACCAGCACAATTACGCCAAGTGATAATTGGGTTATGATGTAGTATTTAACGGTATTTCTAGTTTTTATTATGGTATTCATTAATTTATGTGAAGAATCTGTAACTGAAATACGTTTGTAATTTTCATAAAATATAAAAATAAATATTGCTGCAACAACATAAGATAATATATTTATTACATTAATAAACATTGTATTTATGTAAATTTCATTTTCAACATCCGAAGAATCCACAAAAATAAATGGTAAAATTATAACTGCCAAAAACTCAATTACACTAATATAAAATATCCATTTTACAATTGAAGTAGATTTTTTATGAATCATTTTATAAATATCTGATTCAGAGAAATTTATTGCGCTCTCTTTTTGGTTCTTCCAAACGTCTTTTAAATTGTCTAACACCATAAGTTATGGATTTAATATATTTTTTAATTTCTTTTTTGCTCTATTCATTTTAACTCTAGCGTTCACTTCGGTGATACCTAAAGTTGCTGCAATTTCAGTATATGGTTTGTCGTCTAGATACATTAAGCATAATGCTTTTTCGATATCATTTAACGATTGTATTGCTTTATATAACAATGCCAATTGCTGATCTTTTGTTGGGTCGTATGCTTGATATTCTAATTCTTTTAAATTATCAAAAATCTGACCAGTTTTTATGCTTCTTTTTGACTTTCTGTATAATGATATTGCAGTATTTAATGCAACACGATACATCCAAGTACTAAATTTTGAATCACCTCTAAATTTCGGATATGCTTTATATAACTGAATGGAAATTTCTTGAAACAAATCTTTATGTGCAGCATCATCTGTAGTATATGCTCTACAAATTTTATGAATGATACCTTGATTTTGTTGCAAGTCTTTTACAAACTTGGTTTTTAATGGTTTATCCAATTTTAGGTTAGTTAGGTTATTTAATTAGTAGTTAGAGTTTATTATTTGTTACAGATTTTTTTATTTTTTGTTATAACTCTAACCACAAAGAGCACAAAGTAAATATGCTAATCAACTTTGTGAACTTAGTCAGGGCAAACGCACTAAACTTTCATTAGGTTTAGCACTTTTATAAGATAATGGTTGTCCCAACCCGCTTTCATTCTTCTACTCTTGACTCCAATTTTACTAGTTTTTTCATTTTTTAATAAATTTAA
>JAMONN010000140.1 GCA_027065775.1 Flavobacteriaceae bacterium
TCTTGCTAAATTTAATTTTCCTTTAAATTGTGTGTCTAAAATTGATATTAATTCAGTACTTTTGGGATTAACATTGGTATTTTGCATTAGTAAAATCTTTGAAATTATTCTACTAATATGCTGAATATCAATGTTTTAAACTAATTATTTGACGTTTAATTTATTAATAATCAGTAAGTTGTGTTTTTGTCATGTACTAAAGGTATTAATATAAATTTGACTAATTATTTAAACTATTTTATTATGAAAAATCTAACAACTGTTCTGTTTTTAAGCATTTTTATTTCTTTAAGCGCACAAAACCCATTACTAATACCTCAAACAATTGAGAGTACAAATATTAACTTGACTTTACAAAATGGAACTAACCAGTTTTTTACAGGTCAAACCACAGCCACAATGGGAGCAAATGGAAATGTTTTAGCGCCAACAATTATTATGCAAAAAGGATCTAATGTAAATATTAATGTAACCAATAATTTAGGGCAACCAACTACAATACATTGGCATGGTATGCATATTTCGGCTTCTAATGATGGTGGACCTCATACGGTTATTGATCCAGGTGCTACTTGGAATCCGCAATTTGAAGTGATGAATAAAGCATCTACAATGTGGTATCACCCGCATTTACATGAATTTACAAACGAACATGTTAGTAAAGGTCTAGCAGGTATGTTAATAATTAAAGATGATGAAGAGGCAGCGTTAGAATTACCACGTACTTATGGAATTGATGATATTCCGCTAATTATACAAACCAAAGATTTTGATGCTAATAATCAAATAATTCACGATTCAAACAGTGACGATGTGTTAATGGTAAATGCAACTTTAAATCCGTTTAAAGACGTGCCTGCACAAGTGATAAGATTAAGAATATTAAACGGATCCTCACAAAGAGTTTTTAATTTAGGTTTTACAGGTGATAAAACTTTTTATCAAATAGCAACGGATGGTGGTTTAAAAAATACACCTACATCACTTACAAGATTAAAAATTGCTCCAGGCGAACGAACTGAAATATTAGTTGATTTAACTGGTATGCAAGGGCAAACATTACAGTTAATAAGTTATGCTTCTGAATTTGGAAATGGTATTTATGGTAGTTCTTCACCAGGAATGAATTCAAGTATGCCATTAACTGGTTATAACCCTAATCCATTAAATGGGAATGATTTTAATATTCTACAACTTACTATTATTGCTCAAACCGCTAATGCTGTAACAACTATACCAAACTCATTAGTAACTTACACGCCATTTTTAACTACTAACTCAAATCAATCTAGATCAATGACACTAAGTTCTGTTACTGGTGGATTTCAACAGTTAAATGGGAATTTTACTGTAAATAATGTGTCTATGGATATGAATACAATAAATGTTACTATACCATTAGATAATACCGAAATTTGGACTATTCAAAATAATTCTGCGATATCTCATCCGTTTCATATTCACGATATTCAATTTAATATTATAGAGTATAATGGTAGTACTAATGTACCTGCCTATTTACAAGGTTGGAAAGATACTGTCTTAGTTCCTTCGGGTCAAGGTTCGGTTAAAGTTATTACAAAATTCGAAGATTTTGCAGATGACACAATACCATATATGTATCATTGTCATATGCTTACCCATGAAGATGGTGGAATGATGGGGCAATTTGTAGTTGTTGACCCAAATGCGAGTACTGTAGATTTATATTTAAATGATGGTTTTTCAATTTTTCCAAATCCTTCCGAAAATACTTATATAACGGTTAAATTAAATGAAGATATAGATAATATAAGATCCTATGCTGTGGTAAATAGTTTGGGGCAAATTGTTGGTTATCATAAGATTCATGAAAATGAAATAAACAATATGTATTCTTTACCCATTTTTGAATATGCTTCTGGTATTTATATGTTAAAATTATTTACCGAGAGTGCTATTTATCAAAAGAAGTTTATTATTGCTAAATAATTCATCTAATTTTTTTATTTTTGAAAAAATATAAACCATTAATTATGAAAAATTTAATTACTCTATTAATATTTATTTCGTGTCTAATAACAGTTGCACAAAATCAATTATTAATTCCGACAACAATTGAAAGTACAAATATTAATTTAACGTTACAAAACGGAACACATCAATTTTTTGCTGGTGAAAATACGGCAACTATGGGTGCAAACGGTAATGTTTTAGGACCAACATTAATTCTTAATAATGGTGATGATTTAAATATAAATGTAACTAATAATTTAGGAGAACCAACAACAATTCATTGGCACGGTTTACACATTTCTGCCGAAAATGATGGTGGACCACATACTATTATTCAACCAAATACAACTTGGAATCCACAATTTACCGTAGATAATAAAGCGGCTACTTATTGGTATCACCCGCATTTAATCGATAAAACTGATGAGCATGTTTCTAATGGTCTTGCAGGTTTAATTATTATTAGAGATGCTGAAGAAGCCGCTTTAGATTTACCAAGAACTTATGGTGTAGATGATATTCCGTTAGTAATACAAACAAAAGATTTTGATGCTGGTTTTCAAATTGTACATCCTACAAATAATGATGATACCGTAATGGTAAACGCAACTGTTGATCCTATGGTCGATGTTCCTGCACAAGTAGTTCGTTTAAGACTTTTAAACGGATCTTCGCAAAGAACTTTTAATTTTGGTTTTTCTGGTAATTTAACTTTTTACCAAATCGCTACGGATGGCGGTTTAAAAGAAAGTCCTGTAGCATTAACAAGATTAAGATTAAGCAATGGTGAGCGTTCTGAAATACTAGTAGATTTAACAGGTATGCAAGGGCAAACTCTACAATTAATGAGTTATGCTTCGGAATTACAAAACGGAATAAATGGTGCTACATTTCCTGGTGCTTCTACCTCGATGGTACTTGATAATTATAACCCGAATCCGTTAAACGGAACAGATTTTAATATTTTACAACTTAATGTTATTGCACAAACTGCAAACCCAGTAACTACAATACCAAATTCATTAGTTACTATTACACCATATTTAGAAAGTGACTCTGACTTTACAAGAAATTTTTCTCTTAGTTCGGTTATTGGAGGTTTAGATGCATTAAATGGTGATTTTACAATTAATAATGTTTCTATGGATATGAATGTTATAAACGTAACTATTCCGTTAGGAAATACAGAAATTTGGTCTATTCAAAATGGAACACCTTCTGCACATCCTTTTCACATACACGATATTCAATTTAATATATTAGATGTTGATGGTAATCCGCCAGCAGCATATTTAGAAGGTTGGAAAGACACTATCTTATTACGTCCAGGTCAAGTAATTAATGTAATTACTAAGTTTGATGACTTTGCAGATGAAACAATACCATTTATGTATCATTGTCATATGTTAACTCATGAAGATGGTGGAATGATGGGACAATTTGTAGTGGTTGATGAAGGTGCTGGAGTTAATGATTTTGATTTAGAAAACGGATTTTCATTATTTCCAAATCCATCAAATGGTGTTTATATGTCTGCTAAATTAACCGATCAGAATGATAGAATTACTGCTTATGCTATAATTAATGAATTAGGACAAATTGTTAATTACCATAAAATTCATGAAAATGAAATGAATAATTTATATTCTTTTCCTGTTTTCGAATTAAGTACTGGTAGTTATATGCTGCGCATTTTCTCGGAAAACAATATTTATACTAAGAGATTTATAAAAAAATAACAAATTTGTTTAGTGTAAAAGCATCGTAAATTAAGTGTTTTTCTCTTTGTTTTTTACAAAAATCAACTTTTTACTTTAGAAAATTAATAACTATATTTGCTAAAAATATAAATATATGGAAAATTACATTCAATTAAATGCCTTAGAAGAAACAGATAGAATTGCATTTTATAAAAAAACCTATGCACATGTTGCTTATGGTGTTTTAGCATTTGTTATTGTGGAATATTTTATGCTAAGTTCTGAAACTCTAGTAAATTTTGCGTTGTCTTTAACACAAGGTAAAATGTGGTTTTTAATGCTTGGTGGTTTTATGTTAGCGACTTCTTTTGCAGAACGAATGGCAATAAAAAGTCACGATAGAAACAAACAATATTTAGGTTATTTTATTTATATAGTTGCGGAAGCATTTATCTTTATACCAATGCTTTACATTGCAATGAATATGGCAGAAGGACCAGATTTAATCAAACAAGCTGCTGTTTTAACCTTATCTTTATTTACAGGTTTATCTGCGGTAGTACTTTTTACAGGTAAAGATTTTTCATTTATGAAACGATTTTTAACCATTGGTTTTTTTATTGCAATAGGATTAATTGTTGCAGGATTGTTATTTGGTTTTAACCTTGGCCTTTGGTTTTCGGTTGGGATGATTGTTCTTGCTGCTGGTTCTATTTTATATCAAACTTCTAACTTGGTTCATAAATATTCTACAGATCAATACGTGTCTGCTGCTTTAGGTTTATTTGCTTCATTAATGTTATTATTTTGGTACATTTTAAGCATCTTTTTATCTAGAGATTAATATATATATTCTTAAAAATACAAAAGTCCGAAGTTATAATAACTTCGGACTTTTGTCTTAATTTTTTTACTTCAAAAAAAGTGTTTTTATCTAATTCTAACAACTATAAAACCTCTATTGGTTTTTCGGTGGTGTTTACCATTAAAATAATAATACTTTTTGCCTTTTATTTTCACTATTTTATGATTTCTAGGCGCTTTTTTTATATAAACAATTTTTGTTTTGTGATGGCGTACTGGTTTTGTATGTACAATACAAGATTGTGTTAATACAAAAATTAAAATGGTACTAATTAGAATTAAACGTTTCATAATATAAATTTTGAGTTCGTGTTATTTTGACCTCAAAAAACAGAAAAGGTTTAATTTACTTCACAAAAACAATAGATTTACTATACTTTTGACCATTAATATTTATCTGATAAAAATATTGACCAATAGTATATTTTATTCCGTTAGGATTTAAATTAATTTGATAATTACCAGATAAAATTCTTTCATTATAAACAACACCTAAACTTTTTCCTAAAACATTAATTAATTCTATCGTAACAAGACTTGCATTATTTACTGTAAAATCAACATAAACAGAATCATTTTTATAAATAGGTTTGTGTATAAATTTATTACTTATATAATCATTTGTTCCAACTGTTCCGTTACAAATAACACCTAAATCTGATCTAGTATAATTAGCTAATAAAGAATCGTTTACAACCGTTGCGTCTATACACAACCAATCTTCTAAAATACTTGCGTATACACTTCTAAAATCTGTAGATGGTATTAAGTTTTCATCTTCGTCTAAATTTGTTAAACTTGGATGCGTATTAATAAAACCATTGCCATCTAAACCTGCACCAAACAATAGCATAGTACTTGCTGCGCCATGATCACAACCATTAGACGCGTTTTCTTTTGGTCTTCTACCAAATTCAGAAATAGTCATCGCTAACACATTTTCTCCAACGCCAGTATCATCTAAATCTTGAAAAAAATTAGTTATCGCATTAGTAACATCTTGCATTAATTCTTGATGTCTAATTAATTGATCTGCATGTGTATCAAAACCATCAACCGTAACCATATAGATTTTTGTACCTAAATCTCCTTTTATTAATCTAGCACAAATGGCTAATTGTTTGGCAATATTCGATTCGTTATAATTGGCATTATTTGAACCATTATTATAAGCTTCATGAATTACACCTGCATATGTATACGTTGTATTTACTACAGAACGAATCCAACCTAATTGATCACCAAAAGTACAAGATGGCAAATTTTGAACATCATAAGCAGTACCATTTTGAGCAATAGTTTCTAACTGATTTGGGTTTGCAACCGAAAACGAATAACCAGCATCTTCACCAGAAAATAATAAATTACTTAAACTACCAATCTGAATTGCTGGTGGAATTTCTGGCGGATTTAATAAATAATCTGGATATAAATTTTCAAAATAACGTCCAAAAACACCTGTTTGAACACTATCGCCATTATTACCAGCACTAGACCAAATGTCTGCTGAAGCAAAATGTGATAAATTCTGATTAGGATAACCAATACCATGTACAATTTTCATTTTTCCATTGTTCCATAAATCTTGCATGTCTTGCATGTAATTTGGCATTCTAAAATCGGTTGACAAAGCAAACGATTCTGAACTTGGTATTTTAATGGTTGGTCTTAAATTTGCGTAAGTATCATAATCATACTGTGGTATTACGGTATTTAAACCGTCATTTCCGCCTTTTAACCGTATAATAATCAACACTCTATCATTATCGCTTGTTGTTAACGCAGCACTTAATGGTGTTTTTGTTGCCGCTGAAACTGGTACTTTACCTAACATAATAGATGCCGCACCTGTTAAACCTAAAGCTTGTAAAAAAGAACGTCTATTCCAAGTTGCGTGCTCTTTATCGTGATTATCTTTCGATGTATCGGAAGAATTTTTATTTAATTTTTTATCTAAACACATAGGTCTTATTTTAATTGAAATTCTGGTAATTTTGAAATATGAAAAAGTAATAATATTACTTGATATGGAGCAACATCCCAAGATAAGTTCCATAAATTATTATCAAAATAATTTTGAGGTATTTGATCTTTAAAAACAACGGTTGCTATATCGTAATCTGTTTGAGTTTGTAAACCCGAAGTAATAAAATGATCTACAATTAATTGTGTTATTAATGCAGGATCGGTTTCAGTAATATCTACAAATCTTAAAGCTAATGTTCTTAAAGATTCGTTGTAGTTATCCCAAATATTCCATAAAAACCATTCAAAACCTTGCCAACGACCAATTAATGTACTAGAATTAATCCAATCATGATTTCCTTGCCAACCAGCAACATCGGTTGGATTAAAAATTAATTGACCTAATTCACCATTAAACCAAACAATATTTAACTTCATTTCTTCGCTTACAAAAAACTCGCTATCGTTTAAAAAACAATTAAAAACATCAAACGGACTTTTAACAATTGTACCAAAGGCTAATTCATCAAAAAAATGATTGCTTTTAAAAAGTTGTCTATAAACTGGTGCTAATTCAAAATTATTAGCCACAAATGTATTTGCTAATTGTGTTACTATACTTTCATTTATTTCTGGTGAAACAAAATATGCATATAATTTAGTACAGATATAATTGGCTACTAAATCTCCTTTTTCTTCAAATAAAATATCAATAACATCATCATAACCCCAATTTCCTTCTTGATTAAAAATATTTTTTAGGTTTACAGCATCATCGTCAAAATCATTAGGGTTAAAAGTAATTGGTGCACAAAAATCTGTATAACCTGTATAACCAGTAAAAGCTCTTGCGGTTTGTACTATATCATTTTGTGTATAACCATTATTAACACCTAAAGTAAATAATTCATAAAATTCTCGTGCATAATTTTCGTTAGGTTCTACTGCGGTGTTCTGATAACCGTTTAAAAACACAATCATTGCTGGTGTAATACCAATTACTCTAACAAAATCTTTAAAATTGCCAAAAGCATAAGTATGTAAGGTTTGGTAATAATCGTATTGCCAAGATGGACACCAAACATCTTCTAATTTTGTTACAAAATGATTGTGCCAAAACATAGTAAATCTACCACGTAAACTATTGTTTAACATGTCGTTTTCAAAATGAAGATACATTTCTTGATGTTGGGGTTCAACCTCGGTATCAAAATCTGTATAATCACCAAAAGCCATATTTGCCCAAATTGGTGGTGGCATTACTCCTAAAGCAATAGATTGATTGATTCTATTATCAATAAAATCTGCAGGTGTTTGTGCTAGTGCTTGGGTAATTTGTATGTCTGATGCTCCAAAACCTAATCTTCTATAAACGTGTTGTACTCTTTTTTTATTCCATGGATTTGATGCGTCAGGCACAAAAACTCCTAAATCTGATGTGTTGCAGTTTGGCATAAATTGGTGGTTTTATTATAGATAACTGTAAAAGTTATAAATATAGTATATTTATTGGACATTATTTTTAAGAAAAGGTTTAAAAGAAAAATTAAATGTACTTTTAACAGAAATTAAAAAAATCGATGTTTTTAAAGAAAAATAATACTATTGGCATTATTGCACCAGCAGGTTTTTTAAAAGAAAAAAAAGATTTAAATGATACTTTAACTTTAATTAAAAGTTGGAATTTACAATATAAATTAGCAGAAAATCTATTTAACAAACACCACCATTTTGCTGGTACAGATAATGAAAGGGTTCAAGATTTTCAAAACTTTTTAGACGACAAATCTATTAAAGCAATTTGGTGTGTTCGTGGCGGTTATGGAAGTATTAGAATTATTGATAAATTAGACTTTACACAATATAAAAAACACCCTAAATGGATCATTGGTTATAGTGATATTACCGTTTTTCATCAAGCAATACATAATTTAGGTTTTGAAAGCATACATAGTTTTATGCCAACAAGTACTAAAACTATTTTAGAAAATAAATCTGCTGTTACTAATTTTAAAAATACCCTTTTCGGGGAAGATATTTGTTATTCTATAAAACCGAATAACTACAATAAATTAGGAAAAGTAACCAGTAAAATTATAGGTGGAAATTTAGCCATAATAGCAAGTTTATTAGGAACAAAATACGCAATTAAAGAAAATTTTATTTTATTTATTGAAGATATCGGTGAATATAAATATAACATAGACAGAATGTTACATAGTTTAAAACTAAATAATTATTTTAAAAATTGTAAAGGTTTAATAGTAGGAAGTTTTACAAAAATTAAAAAAAACAATCCTGATTTTGGACAAACTATCGAAGAAATTATTCTAAATATAGTTTCAGATTATAATTTTCCTGTTTGTTTTAATTTTCCTGCAGGACATTTAGATAATAATAACCCCATAATATTCGGAAGAGAAGTTGTGTTAAATGTAACTACAAATTCCGTAACGCTAAACTTTAACCATTAACCTTAATACTTTTACCTTTTTAAAATGGCCAAACATTACGATTTAGGAATAACAGGTGAAAAAATAGCAATCGATTTTCTTTTAAAAAAGAACTACAAAATAGTCGAAAAAAATTACCGTTTTCAAAAAGCGGAAATAGACATTATTGCACAAAAGGAAGATACACTCGTTTGCGTAGAAGTAAAAACAAGATCATCCAATTATTTTGGAGATCCGCAAGATGCTGTTGATAAAAAGAAAATTAAATTGTTAGTTAAAGCAATGGATTATTACGTAGTTTCTAAAGATTTAGATGTTGATGTTAGATTTGATATCATCGCTATTATTAAAAATAATAAAGAAACTACTATCGAGCATATTGAAGATGCTTTTTTTTATTTTGATTAATTATTTTTGCGTATCTCACAGATAAAAACGGACAGGACAATCTTTTTAATCTTACAAATTCGCAAATACACAAAGAAAAGAGAGTATTAAGTTACTCTCTATGTTTATAAAAAAATATTTGCTTTTACCTAAAAATATAATTTTTATATATAAAATAGTTGCACATAAAAAGGAATTATAAACTTGCTTTTTTTTAATTAACATTCTATTATTCAGCAATTTACTTATTGAAAAAAAAATGTATATTTGCACCCGAATTTTTAGGATTCAGAAAAAGAATAAAAACAAAATTTAAAAAAGAAAATTATGATTAAAAAATTACTATTAGCAATTGTATTATTAGCGAGTACTATAACTTTTGCACAAGACGACAAAAAAGAAGAAGGACCAAAAGATGGTTGGACAAAAGGAGGAAATATGGCCATTACATTTAACCAATCTGCATTTAACAACGAATGGACTGGCGGTGGAGTTGCTAATATTTTAGCAAACGTTTTAATAAACTACGACTTTAACATGGTTAAAGGAGATTTAATTTGGGATAATAAACTTATTGCAGATTACGGTGCTTTAAAAAATAAAGGTGATGATAACTTTACAAAATCTAATGACCGTTTAGAATTTAACTCTTTAGTGGGTAAAAAAGCAAAAGGATTATGGTATTATTCTGCTTATTTTAATATGAGAACTCAAATGGATGCTGGTTTTACAACCTCACAAGAAGAAACACCTTTATTAAATGATGATGATACTCCAGTATTACAAAATGGTATTCCATTAACAACTACTACAGATGTAACAACAAGAGGCACACATTTTTTCTCTCCTGTATATTTTCAAGCAGGTCCTGGTATGTTATGGAAAAAGTCAGATAATTTAAAAGTTAATATTTCGCCAGCAGCAGCAAAATATATTATTGTACATGATGAATTTGCAGGTACTTTTGGTACAGATCCTGGTAAAACTTCTGCTTTTGAATTAGGAGCGGCTTTACAGGGTTATTACAAAGTAAACTTAATGAAAAATATTTCTATGGAAAATTTAATAAATTTATATACTAATTATTTAGAAGATCCACAAAATGTAGATGTAGATTATACTATGAATTTAGTAATGCCAATTAATAAATACATTACAACTAACTTAGTTTTTCAAGCAATTTATGATGATAATGCACAAAGAAGTGGTTTTCAAATAAGAGAAGCGTTTGGTGTTGGTGTTAACTTTAAATTCTAAAAGATTTGTAAAAGATGTTTTGTCAAAACATCTCTTCAAAATAATTATAAAAAAGACCTTTTCATAAAACGAAAAGGTCTTTTTTTATAAACTTTCAACTAAATAATTAGTTTGAACTAACTATTTAGTTTATGTTTGCAGAACGAAATATTTAGTTGAATAATATATTTAAATAAA
>JAMONN010000141.1 GCA_027065775.1 Flavobacteriaceae bacterium
AAAGTAAAAGGAATATATATATTATTATAACGACTAAAATACCTATAATTGTCCATATTGTTTTTTTTAATGATGATTCTTTTTTCATTAATATTTTTTATGGTATTGTTATTATATTATAAAGTTTATAAATTCCGTTGTTACTTTTATGTTTTTGCAAACGAATTCAATTCTATTTTTCAAATTTTGAAATGATTTTCATCCGTTCTCCAATGAATGCCAACGAGTTAGATATAAAATCGTTTCAATATTTTATATAAAACGGAATACGAAGTTAGTGAAAACAATTGACAAAGTCAAAAGATACCTTCTTAAAAACAAAAAAAGCATAACAATTAAATGTTATGCTTTTTATCTATTTTATAAAACTGTTAAATTTCAATTGCTGCTTTCTTAGATTTTCTATATAAAAAAGAGTTAAAAATATTTCTTCTTCCAAAATTATTTAAAGATCTACTACTAGCAAATTTGTTATATAATTTTTTGTTTACGCCAAAATATTCGTAGGTATTACCATCGGTAAAAGTAACCTCTAACAACATACTTTTATGATGAAAATCTACAACAGATTCTGCAATTGTTGCAGTATATTCTTCTAAATTATTTTCTTTAGTTTTAGGCGCAATGCTTACTAAAAAATGATAACCATCAATAATTTCTGTACTTACAATTTCAGCTTCGTTTTTCTTTTCTTCATCTTGAAATTTATCTGGATGCCATTCGCTTACCAAATTTCTGTAAGTCTTCTTTAAGGGTCTAAGTTCAATAGTTCCTTCTACCTTAAAAAGTTTTTTATATTGATTAATACGTTTCATTTTTAGCGTTTTTAATTTGGGCGCAAATCTATTATATTATTTGGAATATGTGATGCTTTTTATTTTTTTGTTTCACATAGAACTCACAGAATAATAAGTTTAATTCTGTGAAATCTGTGAGTTCTGTGAACAATATTTTAAAAAAAATCTGTGAAATCCGTGTCTCAATTCTGTAAATTAACCGAACTACCAGCACCAAAACCAATCACTTCATCATATCTACTACCAAATTTGTGATAATAAACTAAAACATTATATTCGTTTTCGGTTTGAAAATGCGAGCCTTCCAAGGTATTTAAATCTAAATAATTTTCAGTGTCAACGCTAACATACGTATAATTATAAAAACCTTGTTTTAACAGAATATCCGTTTCGTAAAAGCCAGTTTTACTATTGTGTGTTAACTTATTTTCATTAGTTAATTGCCAATTATTAAAACTTCCATAAACGTAAATATCGTCATTAAAATCGGTTTCATCTAACGCATAAACAAAATGAACATTGGTATATTCTGCCTCAAGTGCGGTATCTTCAACATTTATAGTTCGTAATGCAAAATTTCCGTTAATATCGGGATAGTAAGTATACGGTTTGTAATTTCTTGATGCGTCCACATAAAGTCTAGTTTGAAAAAGGCCATCTAAGAAAACACGTCTAATATTATTTGTTGCAGAACGAATATCTTTAGAGTCAAAAAATAAAAATTCATTATTTCCCCAAAATGTAGTTTTGTCACCATACTTATAAATAAGTTGTGTACCTCTATAAAATTGCGGTTCTATATCAGTCACTAAAGTATTCCAATCACTATTTTGATATATCGCAACTTTAATCTCTTTACTTGGGTTATTAATTAATAAATCAGGATGATTAATAACAAATTCTACATTTTGTTTGGTATTAATACCTTCAATTTTTCTGGCCTTATGTATGCTTACGCCGACGTCTACTTTTGGTTGGTAGACTACAAACTTTCTTGTAAAAATAACTTCTTCATCTTCGTTTAAAACGGAAAGTAAATAGTTGCCAGAAATCTTAAGTCTAAAATTACTATTAGGTATCGATAAACTATAATGCGTGTAGTTTTGATATGTATTAAAAGAGTTTTCGAAATCTCTTATATTGTCATTTGTAAAACCGTCACTAAAAACGGAAGAAGAAATATTAGATTTTTGCCAATCGTAAGTACAATGTTCTATTTTATATTCGTAATATTTTTCATCACCTTCTAGATCATCAAATTGTAAGACAATACGTTCGCCTAATTTAATAATTGGTAAAAATGCATTTGCTCTTGCAGGTCTTAATTGAATTGATTTTATATATGAAGGTTCTTGTACTTCAATAGAATCTTGTGCATATAAAAGAGTAATGCTTACCGTAAAAAAAAGAATTAAAAATTTATGTATCATTTTATTTTTTTAGGATTAGTACAAAATCTATACCGTAAAAGTATGAAAACAAAATTATTATATCCTAAAAACAATTTTATTTATCGTAAATAAAGATATATTTAATAATAATAGTATATTTGTATAAAATTATTACAAAAAGACATTATAATATACATTATTCTTAACAAAGAAATAACTTCTCTCAAATTGTATATTATAATAGAATATGATTTTATGTAATTATTAAGTTGATTTCCTTACAATTCAATTTTTGGTATAGCTATTAAAATGAATATTAATCAAATTTAAATATATTATCATGAGGGAAATTAAAACGTTTATTTTTTTATTTTTAATTGCTGTTATCGTCAACGCACAAGACAGTTCATTAAAACCAACTACCATTTCTAAAGCAGCATATATGATTGAGATACCTGCTTTATCAAAGATGGAAAATATTATTGCCGCCAAAGGATTTGAAGGTGTTGCTCCACCAAAAAGAAGAGGAACAAATACAATTATTAAAGGCAAAGGTTTACCTAAAGGGTTAGATCCATTAATGCAAAAACAAATTGCTGTTAATGCTACTGTAAATAGAGCGGCTATTGGTACTACAATTTCCTCTTTTGATGCGCATTTAGGAACAGTTCTTAATGATCCAACAGGTGCCATAGGGCCAAATCATTATGTATATGCTTTTAATACTGGTTTCGGAATCTTAAGTAGAACAGGAGCAGTTTTGTTACCTGAAGCATCTTTAGGAACACTTTTTCCTGGAGAAACACTAGGTGATCCTGTTGTAGTTTATGATAAGTTTGCAGATAGATTTATCATTATGGAATTTAGTGATAGTCCTAACGGTTTTTTAATAGCTATTTGTCAAGGACCAGATCCTGTAAACGATGGTTGGTTTACGTATCGTTTTAATACAGGTACTTTTCCGGATTACGAAAAATTATCAGTTTGGGGCGATGGTTATTATATTACAGCAAATAAAGATCAGAATGCACCAGCATCTAATGATGTAGTTTTTGCAGTAGAAAGAGATTTAATGATTGCTGGTAATGCGAATGCACAAATGATTGGTTTTCCATTACCAAGTGCTAAAAATGCGGGGTTTTATAGTCCAGGTGGTTTTAACGCTTTAGGAGCATCATTGCCTCCAGTAGGTGTTGGTCATCCAATTGCTTATATGCAAGATGATGCTTGGTCTGGAGTTACGCAAGATCATTTAAAAATTTGGACAGTAAATGTAAATTGGAATACACCAAACAATTCATCTATTTCTACACCACAAACGTTAAATACAGCAGCATTTGATAGTGTTTTTGATGGCGGATCTTTCCAAAATTTAAACGAACCTGGTTCAGGACCAGATATTGATGCTTTGCAAGGTTCTATGATGTATATGACAAATTATAGAAGATTCGGAACACATAATTCAGCAGTAATGAATTTTGTGGTAGATGTATCAGGAAATGATACAGTTGCAGGAATTCGTTGGTATGAATTAAGACAAACAAGCGATAATGCACCATGGACAATTTACCAAGAAGGAACTTATTCACAACCAAATGGTCAAAGTGCTTTTTGCGGAAGTATTGCTATGGATTCACAAGGGAATATAGGTTTAGGATATACCGTGGTAAGTAGTACTGTCTATACCTCTTTGAGATATACAGGTAGATTAGCATCAGATCCTTTAGGAACAATGACTATTGCAGAACAAAACTTAGCAAATGGTGATGCACAAACAAACCGTAGTGATGGTCGTTATGGAGATTATGCACAATTAACATTAGATCCTTTAGATGATTTAACTTTTTGGCATATAGGCGAATACATGAAAGGTTCGGCATCAACTGTTCGTAGAAGTAGAGTTTCGGCGTTTAAAATAACTAATTCTGGTGGTGGCGGAAATGGTGGTGGTGAATGTACTGCTGAAGTAAGTGCTTTTCCATACAATGAAGGTTATGAAAATATTTTAGGAGCATGGACACAAGATGCAGGAGATGATTTAAATTGGACAATCGATTCAAACGGAACACCATCAAGTAATACAGGACCAAGTAGTGCAGATCAAGGAACGTATTATATATATGTAGAAGCATCTGGTAATGGAACAGGTTTTCCGAATAAAAGAGCTATTATTAATTCACCTTGTTATGATTTAAATAGTGTAGCAACTGCAACATTTTCTTTTAAATATCACATGTTTGGTTCAACGGATATGGGAAGTATTGATTTAGAAGCTTCAACCGATAATGGAAGTTCTTGGGCAAGCATTTGGAATCAAACTGGTAATCAAGGAAATGTTTGGAATACTGTAAGCATTGACTTAACTGCTTATATTGGAGCAAATGTAAAATTACGTTTTAATAGAGTTACAGGCGGCACATGGGAAGCAGATATTGCTTTAGATGCAGTTTCATTAACTACCACAAATGGTGGTGGCGGAAGTAGTAATGCTTGTACAGGCGGAATCACTTCATTTCCATATGCAGAAGGTTACGAAAATACTATTGGTGCTTGGACACAAGCATCTGGAGATGATTTAAATTGGACTGTCGATGCAAACGGAACACCTTCGGGTAATACAGGACCAAGTAGTGCTACACAAGGAACGTATTATATATATGTCGAAGCATCTGGTAATGGTACAGGTTTTCCAAATAAACAAGCAATTATCAACTCACCTTGCTATGACTTAAGTAGTTCAACTAACGCAACTTTTTCATTTCAGTATCATATGTTTGGTTCTACGGATATGGGTAGTATCGATTTGGAAGCATCAAACGATGACGGAAATTCTTGGTCGAGTATTTGGAGTCAAACAGGAAATCAAGGAAACACTTGGAATTCGGTTTCAGTAAATTTGGCAACGTATATTGGCGATAGTGTTCAATTACGTTTTAATAGAGTTACAGGCGGAACTTGGCAAGCAGATGTTGCGATCGATAATGTTGCTTTAACTGCTAACGGAAATGGTGGCGGATCAAATAACAATTGTGCTGCTTCTGCATTAACTTTAACGATTAATTTAGATAATTATCCAGAAGAAACTGCTTGGACTTTAAAAAATTCAGGAGGAACGACTGTTGCTTCAAATAGTTATTCAACTGCAAATCCAGATGGTTCAACAGTTACAGAAAATATTAATGGTTTGTCTTCTGGTGATTATACTTTTACTATAACAGATTCTGCAAATGATGGTATTTGTTGTGGTTACGGAAATGGTTCTTACTCTTTAATAAGTTCGGTAGGTGAAATTATTTCTGGAGGTGATTTTGGTACGCAAGAAGTTACGGATTTTTGTGTGGATAGCACAAAGCAACGTTTAAATACTTTTGTAATAAATAAAGAAGATTTATTTACCATCTATCCTAATCCAGTTCAAGATACTTTTAAAATTGATACTAATGGTGAAGAAATTAATCAAATTTTAATTTTCTCAGTTCTAGGAAAAAGAATGAATGAATTTTCTTTAAGTGAAGTAAATACAAACATTAATGTTTCTAAATTAACTTCTGGTACTTACTTTGTAAGGATTATTTCAGGAGATTCAATTATCACTAAAAAGTTTGTTAAAAAATAATTTAAACTGTTTTATATTTAAAAAAGGGAAACAAAATTTGTTTCCCTTTTTCTTTTCTTAATTTAGAACGAAAATAAATGCAATTTATGTTACAGTCTATTTAAAATTTAATAAATTTGCATCGTTTTAAAACTATACGCATGTCAACAGACATAAAAATTAAAAAAGGCTTAGATATTAAGTTGAAAGGTGAAGCAAAAAAAGAGTTATCTAATGCTTCTCGTTCTAAAATATTTACGGTTTACCCAGAAGATTTTCATTCTATTATTCCTAAACTTTCTATAAAAGTTGGTGAAAAAGTAAAAGCAGGCGATGCCATCTTTTACAATAAATTTGCATCACCAGTTAGTGGTGAAATAACCGAAATTATTCGTGGAGAAAAACGTAAAATTTTAGCCATTACTATCCATGCAGACGCAACCGATTCTTATAAAGATTTTGGTGCCAAAACACCAAGTAATTTGGCAGAACCACAAGTTAAACAACAATTATTAGAAAGTGGTTGTTGGACTTTTATTAAGCAAAGACCTTACGATGTTATTGCAAACCCTGCAAATTCGCCTAAAGCGATTTTTGTTTCTGGGTTTAATTCTAATCCGTTAAGTGCAGATGTAACATTTGCATTACAAGGTAAAGAAGAAGCATTTCAAACAGGAATTGATGCTTTAATAAAATTAACTGATGGGAAAGTACATTTATCCGTAAACGGAAACGATTCTTTTTTAAACAATATTAAAGGTGTTAGTTTACATAAAGTTTCTGGACCTCATCCTGCAGGAAATGTTGGTACGCAAATCAATAAAATAAACCCTGTAAATAAAGGTGAAGTAGTTTGGACAGTTAATGCACAAGATGTTGCAATAATTGGTGAATTATTTTTAACAGGTAAATATAATACAGAACGCGTTGTTGCTTTAGCAGGCTCATCAGTAGAAAACCCTAAATATGTTACCACAAAAATTGGTGCATCTATAACAAGTATATTAGATAATACGAATATTGCTGATAATAGCAGAGTTATTTCAGGAAACGTATTAACTGGTAAAAATGTTGGTAAAGATGGTTCTTTAAGACATTATAATAATACAATTACTGCAATTCCAGAAGGTGATGATTATGAATTATTTGGTTGGACAAAACCAGTTTTTAATAAAATATCAACAACAAGAGCATTAACTTTTTCTTGGTTAACACCAAATAAAGAATTTGATTTAAATACAAATACTAACGGCGAACATCGTGGCTTTGTATTAACTGGTACTTATGAAGAGGTTTTTCCGTTAGATATTTATCCAATGCAAATATTAAAATCTTGCATGTATAAAGATTTAGATGAAATGGAAGCACTTGGTATGTATGAAGTTGCTCCAGAAGATTTTGCCTTAACGGAATTTATTTGTGCATCTAAACAACCACATCAAGAGATTATACGTAAAGGTTTGGATTTAATGTTAAAAGAAATAGGTTGAAAAAAGTATTTAAAGTGCCTAGAGTACTTAAAGTTAAAAGTTTTAGTTAGTAGAAATTTGAATTAAAAACAAAAATTAATAGTTAACACAAAGTAAAAACTCTAGGCACTAAATTATGACAAATAAAGAGTTTGCAAAAAAATTAGAAGCAAGAACTTTAAATTTTGGAGTGGCAATAATAAAAATGTCTGTTAAATTACCAAAGTTGCCAGAAGCAATGGTGATTAGAAATCAAATTACTAAATCTGGAACAAGTGTTGGAGCAAATTATAGAGAGGCAAACAGGTCAAGAAGTCCAAAAGACTTTAAAAATAAAATAAAAATTAGCGAAAGCGAAGCAAGTGAAACTGTTTATTGGTTAAAAATTATTGAAAGTTTGAATTGGATTGATATAGAAAGTAATGTGATGAAAGAAGCAAATGAGTTATTAGCCATTTTTACATCAATTGCGAGTAAATTGTAGGAAAAGTACTTAGAGTACTTAAAATTAAAAGTTTTAATTAGTAGAAAATTTGAATTAAAAATAAAAAGTAAATAATTAGCACAAAGAAAAAACTCTAGGCACTTATAACTCTAGACACTTTAGGCACTATTTAGAAAAAAATGAGTTTAAAAAACAAATTACACGATATAAAAGAAAGTCTGAAAGGTAAAAAGATGGCACCACTTTTTGGTGGTTTTCATACTTTCTTATTTACACCAAACGATACCACTCAAAGTGGCGGACACATTCGTGGTGCAGACGATTTAAAACGTACTATGAATATGGTCGTTTTAGCATTAGTTCCATGTTTAATCTTTGGAATGTTTAATGCTGGTTATCAACATTATTTAGCATTAGGCGAAATAAAACATACAGCAAGCGGTTTTTTTAATGCCGAATTTTGGACATCAAGCAATTTTATAGTTGGTTTTTGGAAAATTATACCTTTAGTAATTGTTTCTTATGTTGTCGGTTTAGGAGTCGAATTTATTTTTGCTATTAAAAAAGGGCACGAAATAGAAGAAGGTTATTTAGTAACAGGTATGTTAGTACCACTAATTGTACCAATAGATTTGCCATTATGGATGCTTGCTATTGCAGTAATATTTGGTGTTGTAATTGGTAAAGAAGTTTTTGGCGGTACAGGTATGAATATCTTAAATCCTGCATTAACTATTAGAGCATTTTTGTTTTTTGCTTATCCAACTTGGATGAGTGGTGACAAAGTTTGGGTAGAAGGAGCAAGAGCAGCAAGTGGTTCTGCAGATGGTTTTTCTGGCGAAACCGTTTTAGGTACTTTAGCACAAGGTAAAGAAATGGCAACTTCGGTTTTAGATACTTTTTACGGATTTATACCAGGTTCTGTAGGCGAAACTTCAACTTTATTAATCGTTTTAGCAGGTTTGTTCTTAATATTTACAAAAATTGGTTCTTGGCGAATTATGCTTTCCGCAATAGTTGGTGCTTTAGTAATGGGTTATATCTTTAATATGATTGCTCCATCTATGGAAGGAACTAAATTTTACGGATTAATGAGTACTGAATTCTGGCATCACTTATTGTTAGGTGGTTTTGCTTTTGGTGTAGTATTTATGGCAACCGATCCTGTTACAGCAAGTCAAACAAATAAAGGAAAATGGATTTACGGTTTCTTAATCGGATTTTTATCCATAGCAATACGTGTATTTAATCCTGCATATCCAGAAGGTGTGATGTTGGCAATATTATTAATGAATGTATTTGCACCAACTATTGATCATTATGTAGTGCAAGGAAATGTGAAACAAAGATTGAAAAGAATAAAGGTAAAAACGACATAAACATTTGCACGCAGATTTCCGCTGATTACGCAGAAGTCTTGACTGTAAAAATTTAAAATTAGAATTAAACCACGCGAAAAAATCTGCAAAATCTGCGATAATCTGCGTGCAAAGAAAATAAAATGGAAAAAAGAACAGACAAAAATTCATACACTATAATTTTCGCCATTGTTATGGTAATTGTAGTAGGTGGTTTGCTTGCATTAACAGCTTCTGGTTTAAAAGGAAAAATTAATGTAAACAAAGAAATAGAAAAGAAACAAAATATTTTGTATGCTATGGGAATTAAC
>JAMONN010000142.1 GCA_027065775.1 Flavobacteriaceae bacterium
TTAATGGGATTGAAAATTAACGATGTTGCAGGTGTAACCGTAAATCGCTATTGCGCCTCTGGTTTAGAAACTATTAGTATTGCAACTGCAAAAATACAAAGCGGAATGGCAGATTGTATTATCGCTGGTGGCGTAGAAAGTATGAGTTTTATTCCTATGGGCGGATACAGAGCAGTACCAAATTACAAAGCAGCAAAAGAAGGAAACGAAGAATATTATTGGGGAATGGGTTTAACTGCCGAAGCCGTAGCAAATGAATTTAAAGTTTCACGTGAAGATCAAGATGAGTTTTCATATAATTCACATATGAAAGCATTAAAAGCACAAAGTGAAGATCGTTTTCAAGATGATATTGCACCTATTAATGTAGAACAAATTTTTCTTGACGGAAACGGTAAAAAGCAAACAAAAAATTACACAGTTACCAAAGATGAAGGACCAAGAAAAGGAACTTCTAAAGAAATTTTAGCAAAATTAAGACCTGTTTTTGCTGCAAACGGAAGTGTAACTGCTGGAAATTCATCTCAAATGAGTGATGGCGCTTCTTTTGTTTTAGTGATGAGCGAAAAAATGGTAAAAGAATTAAACTTAGAACCAATCGCAAGAATGGTTTCTTTTGCTGCTGTAGGTTTAGAACCAAGAATTATGGGAATGGGACCAGTTAAAGCAGTGCCAAAAGTATTAGAAAGAGCAGGAATGAGTTTAAAAGACATCGATTTATTCGAGTTAAACGAAGCATTTGCATCGCAATCTTTAGCAGTAATGCGAGAATTAGATTTAAACCAAGATATCGTAAATGTAAATGGTGGAGCAATTGCAATGGGACATCCGTTAGGTTGTACTGGTGCAAAATTATCGGTACAATTATTTAACGAAATGAGACGTCGCAAAAATAAATATGGTATTGTTACTATGTGCGTTGGTACTGGTCAAGGTGCGGCTGGGATTTATGAACTTTTATAAAAAAATGTTGGATTTTGAATTCTTAATTTTGAATTTTTCCAATCACACTCAATTTAAAATCCAACATTTATAATTTAAAATTTTAATAAATGAAAGAAAATATAATCGTTACTAAAAGTTTTGATTTTGCTCTTTTGATTATTGAGTTATATAAAAAATTACAATCTGAAAAAGAATTTATAATTTCGAAACAAGTATTAAGAAGTGGAACAAGTATAGGTGCAAATATTCAAGAAGCAACTGCTGCTTTTTCAAAGAAAGATTTCGTTCATAAAATGTCGATTTCTTCCAAAGAAGCAAGAGAAACAAAGTATTGGTTATTGCTTTTAAAAAAATCAGATATTACAAATGTCAATGTAGATAAACATTTAATTGAAATTCAAAGTTTAATTAATATACTAACAAAAATTGTAAAAACATCACAACAAAAATAATAAAAAATTCAACATTCATAATCCAACATTTAAAAATAAAATAACCATACTTCTAAATTCAAAATCAAGAATCCAACATTTAAAATAACCATACTGCTGAATTCAAAATTTAGAATTCAACATTTAAAATAAAAAACATGAGTAACGAAAAACAACTCCTAAGAGGCGGACAATTTCTAGTAAAAGCAATTGACTGTGAAGAAATGTTCACACCAGAAGATTTTAATGAAGATCAAATAATGATGCGTGATTCTATTAAAGAATTTGTTGATCGTGAAATTTGGCCACATAAAGCACGTTTTGAACAAAAAGATTATGCCTTAACTGCTGAATTAATGAAAAAAGCAGGAGAACTTGGTTTTTTAAGCGTTTCTGTACCTGAAGAATATGGCGGAATGGGAATGGGTTTTGTTTCTACAATGCTTACTTGTGATTACATTTCAGGAGCAACAGGTTCGTTTAGTACTGCTTTTGGAGCACATACTGGTATTGGAACTATGCCAATTACTTTATATGGAACTGAAGAGCAAAAACAAAAATACGTGCCTAAATTAGCTTCAGGAGAATGGATTGGTGCATATTGTTTAACCGAACCAAGCGCAGGATCTGATGCTAATTCTGGTAAAACAAAAGCCGTTTTATCTGATGATGGAAAACATTATAATATCACAGGTCAAAAAATGTGGATTTCTAATGCTGGTTTTTGTAATCTTATGATTGTTTTTGCTAGAATAGAAAACGACAAATACATTACAGGTTTTATTGTTGAATATGACAAAGAAAACCCTAACGGAATTACAATGGGCGAAGAAGAACACAAATTAGGTATTCGTGCTTCTTCTACAAGGCAAGTGTTTTATAACGAAACAAAAGTGCCTGTAGAGAATATGCTTTCAGAAAGAGGAAAAGGGTTTAAAATTGCAATGAATGCCTTAAATGTTGGTCGTATAAAATTAGCTGCCGCATGTTTAGATGCACAACGTAGAATTATTGGTGAAGCCATCAAATATGCAAATGAACGTGTTCAGTTTAAAGTGCCTATTTCTTCATTTGGTGCTATTAGACAAAAAATTGCCGAAATGACAATGAACTGTTGGGTTGGAGAATCTGCAAGTTATCGTGCAGGAAAAGATATTGAAGATCGTATTGAATTACGTATGAATAATGGTACAGATACGCATCAATCAGCCGAATTAAAAGGTGTTGAAGAATATGCTATTGAATGTTCTATATTAAAAGTTGCTGTATCTGAACATACACAAAGTTGTGCAGACGAAGGAATTCAGATTTTTGGAGGTATGGGATTTTCAGAAGAAACACCAATAGAATCTGCTTGGCGTGATGCTAGAATTGCTCGTATTTACGAAGGTACCAATGAGATTAACCGAATGTTAAGTATTGGCATGCTAATTAAAAAAGCCATGAAAGGTCATGTAGACGTTCTTGGACCGGCACAAGCGGTTGCAGGTGAATTAACAAGTATACCTTCTTTTGAAATGCCAGATTATTCTGCTTTATTTTCAGAAGAAAAAAGTATTATTGCAAACCTTAAAAAGATATTTTTAATGGTTGCTGGTGCAGCTTTACAAAAATACGGTGAAGCAATAGATAAACATCAACAATTAATGTTAGCTTGTTCTGATATTTTAATACAAGTTTATATGGCTGAGTCTGCTATTTTAAGGGCAGAAAAAATGGCTAAAAAACAAGGTGAAGACAAAGTAGAAGGACAAATAGCAATGGCAAAATTAAATCTTTTCTACGCTATTGACATTATAGAAACTGCTGGTAAACACTCTATTATTTCTTTTACCGAAGGTGATGAACAACGTATGATGCTTATGGGATTAAGACGTTATTTAAAATACACAAACATGCCTAACATCATTGCTCTTAGAAATATTATTGCAGATAAAGTTACTGAGGCAAATAAATATTGTTTCTAAAATACTTTTAAGTCAGATTTCATTTAAAATGAAGATCATACTTAAAATCAAAATTGTATCTAGAGTCATTTTCTATTTATTTAGAAAGTGACTTTTATTATTTAAAATAGTTTTTTAACATTACAAGATTTAAATACAAACTTATGGCGTTTACTAAAGTAAAAAAGTTGTTATTTTTCAGTTTTTGATTATAATATTAATCTTCTGATTTTCTAAAAAAACTAAAACAATTCCCACCATAACACTTTAATTTGTCAAAATTTTCTAAAGCTGATAAGTCCGTTTTTTTCGAATGTTCTATGATTAACAAACCGTTATTTTTTAATAATTTATTATCAAAAACTAACTGATATAAATTTTCAAATTTTTCTTGCGGAAAGTGATATGGTGGATCTGCAAAAATAACATCGTATTGTTGATTTATATCATTTAAATATTTATAAACATCTTTTTTATAGACGTTTATAGTCATTTCAAACTCTTCAGAAGTTTTATTTAAAAACTTAACACAACCATAATTACTATCTACACTTGTAATACTTTTTACGCCTCTAGATGCAAATTCTAAACTAATGCTACCAATACCCGAAAATAAATCTAAAACAGAAATTTCGCTAAAATAATATTCATTATTTAAAATATTAAATAATGCTTCTTTTGCCATATCGGTTGTTGGTCTAACTGGTAGGTTTTTAGGAGCATTAACTCTTCTGCCTTTATATTTACCTGAAACTATACGCATTTGTTAAAATGTTTAATTGTTGATTTGTTTATTTGTTTATTTGTTTATTTGTTTAATCATGTAATTATTCAATCGTTAGTAGTATTTATAAACGATTACACGAATAAATGATTAACCATTTTTTTTAAAACTCAACTGTTTTCACTCGCCATATACTTTTAAAACTTCTTTAAAAACTGCATTTAAAGTTGCTAAATCATCTGCGGTTACCATTTTTAAACGATATGCTTTTATGTTTCTTAAACCTTTAAAATAATTGGTGTAATGTCTACGTGTTTCTAAGATACCTAAGGTTTCTCCTTTCCATTTTATAGCCATTTCTACGTGTCTTTTTGCCATTTCAACACGTTTTTCTATACTTACTTCGGGTAAATGTTCTCCTGTTTTAAAAAAGTGTTTTACTTCTTTAAAAAACCACGGATTACCAATACTTGCTCTACCTATCATGCAGCCATCTAAACCAAATTCATCACGCATTAATTGGGCTTTTTCTGGTGTATCTACATCACCATTTCCAAAAATAGGAATATGCATTCTTTGATTGTTTTTCACTTCGGCAATAGGCGCCCAATTTGCATTACCTTTATACATTTGCGAACGTGTTCTGCCATGAATGGAAATGGCCTTTGCTCCTACATCTTGTAAACGTTCTGCAACTTCTACAATATGAATAGAATCATAATCCCAACCTAAACGTGTTTTTACTGTTATTGGTAAGTTAGTATGTTTTACCATTTCTTCGGTTAACTTTACCATTAACGGAATATCTTTTAAAATACCAGCACCAGCACCTTTACTTACTACTTTTTTTACAGGACAACCAAAATTAATATCAATTATATCTGGTTTGGATCTTTCTACAATTTCCACTGTTTTTAACATGGAATCTAAATTTGCACCAAAAATCTGAATACCAACTGGTCTTTCTTGTTCGTAAATATCTAATTTTATAACGCTTTTTGCTGCATCTCTAATTAGACCTTCGCTAGAAATAAATTCGGTATAAACAACATCGGCACCTTGCTCTTTGCATAATGCTCTAAATGGTGGATCACTAACATCTTCCATTGGTGCTAATAATAACGGAAATTCTCCTAATTCTATGTCTCCTATTTTTGCCATAAGTTTTGCAAAAATAGTTGGTATTTATTAATAATTGATAAAATTAGATGGTTTTATTCATAAGATTCTAAAAAATTATTTTCATTTTTTAGCAAATCGAACTAATCCCGCTTTTTTTAGCGGGATATTAATTTAATAACTTTTTTTTGTTGAATTTCTCTATTTGAAGTAACGTTATTTTTCCTCTTGATTTATAAGCAGAAGATTCTGTGTCTATTCCTTTTTTAATTATCAATATTAACTCTTCATGAACCCAAGGTTGTTCTTTACCTAATACAAATAATGTTTGCATGGTATACGCTCTAACTGCTACTTTTTGATTAGAAATCATCCAATCAAAACAAACTTCAATAATTTGTTCTTTATGAGTATTATTTAAGGTTGTTATTTTAATTTTATCATTGCGCAGTAATAATAATTTGCAAATTTTAGAAATCGGTCTGACTGCACTATCAAAATGTAGTTTATTTATTTGACTACAATAATAATCTAAATGTGGAAAAAGCCATTCTAATTTTTCTTTACACACAAATTCAAAAATCCAAGCAGCTTTAATAGACGTTTTATCATTGATATCTAAAACAATTTCTAATAATGGTAAAAAATATGCTTCATTTTGTAATACTAATTTAGAAACACGCATTCTATTCTCCCGCAAAGCGGAAACATTTTCTAATTCGTTTCGTAATTTTTGTTTAATCATATAGAGTCTAAATTAAAAAATGTCACTTTAAATAAAACGAAGAATCTCAAAATATTAGATTCTTCGTTTTATTTAGAATGACAAAATTAATCCTTTTAGATATTCTAAATCAACCTATAACAAACCGTCTAATAAGGTTTTTAATTGCGATTGTGATGGTCTTGGTGCGTTTGAATTAACAATATTACCTTGTGGATCGATTAATAAAAAACGTGGAATACTATTAATACCATACGCTTTTATAAATTCCGATTGAAAACCACGGTCAGCAAATAATTGTACGCCTCCCATTTTTTTAGCTGCAATCATTTTACGCCATTTATCTTTTGCTTTATCCCATGATCCTTGATTTCTTCTTGCATCATCTACCGAAATACTTACAAATTCGATATTTTTACCATGGTATTCTTTTTCAATTTTAGCTAAATATGGTATTTGCTGCTTGCAAGGTCCACACCAAGTTGCCCAAACATCTACATAAACATATTTACCTTTAAAATCTTTTAAGGAAGTTTTGCCACCTTTATAATTTAAATAATCTGTAAATTTTGGAGATAATTTACCTTTACCTAAAGAAGTCGTTAACAAATGTTCTTTTTTATGTTTACTTTTAACTTTGTTAAAAAAATTCTTGTAATATGTTTTTTGATTATCAAGAATTGTGGAATCAATACCTTTTATAGATAACATTTTTTTTACTTCACTCTCTAAAAAATTAATACGAGTAGTAAAAACATCTTCTTTTAATTTATAAAAATGATTAATATTATTCATTTTTTCTTTTAAATCGAATTTCGTTTTCTTAACTAAAAAATCACTAGTTTCTGAACCTAATCCCGAAATGTCTATAGCACTACTTTCAAAATTTTTATAATCATAATTAAAATTTTGATTATCACCGTTAGAGATAAAGATTACTTGTTTATTTTTTCCATCAAAAAAAGTATGATAACCACTAGCTTTAACTTTTAATGTATCCGAAAAAGTTCCGTCTGTACCTACAGGTATTACTTTTTTATATCCTTTACCAATAATGGAAACTTCTTTAGCACTGTTATTTGAAATTAAGCCTGAAAATTTTGCGTATTCTTTAGATTGTTTTCCACAAGAAACTAAAAAAACTAGTACTAATAAATAAATTATTTTTTGCATATCTATATTATAAATTTAAATTTTTTAAAATTGTTTTTATTTTATCACTTGATGGTCTTGGAGCGTTTGCATCGATCACATTACCTTTATCGTCAATCAAAATAAATCTTGGTATACCTCTAATTCCATAACCTTTTACAAAATCAGATTCCCAAGCTTTATCCGAAAATAATTGTACACCTTTCATTTCTTTTTCAGCAATCATTTTTTTCCAACCTTCTTTTGATGCTTCTACAGAATTATCAGGGTAACCTCTACCATTATCTACCGATATACTTACAAATTCAATATTTTTACCATGATATTGTTTTTCCAATTCTTTTAATGAAGGTATTTCTGCTTTACAAGGTCCACACCAAGTTGCCCAAACATCTACATAAACATATTTGCCTTTTAAATCTTTTAAAGAAGTCTTTTTACCATTAATGTTTTCATAATTTTCAAATACTGGTGATGGTTTACCAATAAATGCAGCATATTTTACTTTTTCAGCAACCATATAATCATATTGTTCTGTTAAACCTTTTGCCATTGTTGCTACTTCTTCTTTTTCTGTAGCCAATAAATCCGTATCTAAGTTTTTTGCGTTTTCTAAAAAAGAAGTGAATTTTGCAGTAATTTCGGTTGTTTTTTTAGCGAATGCATCTTTATCTAAATCGAATAAACTACCAGCAATTAATTTTTCTGATAATAAATCTTTTTGTGCCAAATAATTATTATTATCTGCACCAATACCTTCATATTTAACTGTTTCATCAAATTCTTTAGTATCTAAAGTTAATTTTAAATCATCGCCATTTTTTAAATAAAGACCTTTAAATTCATTACCGTCAGAAAAAGTAAATAACGCACCTTTATCACTTAAATGTAACGTATCCGAAAAAGTACCATCTTTATTAATTTTAATATCTTTGGAATAATTTCTAGATTTTACAAAACCATCATTTCCTAAATGATTAGTAACTTTACCAGAAAAGGTAACATAATCTTTTGGATTGTCTGTTTTACAAGAGAATAAAGCAATTGCAATTACAAATATTAAAATATTTTTAATCATAATAAAATGTTTTAGTTAGATAAATGCAAATATAGTTTATTTTTTACATATTATTTTCGGTAATTTCTTGCATAGTATCTTTGGTTTGTTGAATTTTGAACAAATTTTAAATACATATGGAAACCATTCATTTTATAGATTCAAAATTTTTGTCTTTAACTACTATTAAAGAAATAATTCTAGAAGATAAAAAAATAAAATTAGCAGACGAAACTATTACAAAAATAGAAAAGTGTAGACACTATTTAGATGCTAAAATGACTAAAAGTGAAAAACCTATTTACGGTATTAACACTGGTTTTGGTTCTTTATGCAATGTAAAAATATCACATGATAATTTACAGCAACTTCAAGAAAATTTAGTAAAATCTCATGCTTGTGGAACTGGCGATAGCGTACCGAACGAAATAGTAAAGTTAATGTTATTACTTAAAATACAATCTTTAAGTTATGGGCATTCTGGTGTACAATTAGAAACCGTAAATAGATTAATTGATTTTTATAATAATGATATTTATCCGCTTATTTTTACGCAAGGTTCTTTAGGTGCATCTGGTGATTTATCGCCTTTGGCACATTTAGCATTACCATTAATTGGTGAAGGAAAAGTTTGGTATGAAAATGAAATTATTTCCGCTAAAGCGTTATTAAAAAAAATGCATTGGCAAAAAATTGAATTAAAATCTAAAGAAGGTTTAGGTTTACTAAATGGCACACAGTTTATGAGTGCTTACGGCGTTTTTAACTTGTTAAAAGCACACAAACTATCTTATTTTGCGGATGTAATTGGAGCAATTTCTTTAGATGCTTTTGACGGAAGAATTTCACCATTTAATGAATTAATTCATTTAGTTAGACCTCATAACGGGCAATTAAAAACTGCGAAAAGAATGCGTAATTTACTAGAAGGCAGCGAATTAATTAAACGAGAAAAAGAACATGTGCAAGATCCATATTCGTTTAGATGTATTCCGCAAGTTCATGGTGCGACTAAAGACACCATTAATTTTGTAACCAAAACAATAGAGACCGAAATTAATTCGGTTACCGATAATCCAAATATTTTTGTAGATGAAGACATTATCATTTCTGGTGGTAATTTTCATGGTCAACCTTTAGCATTAGCATTAGATTATTTAGCGATTGCTTTGGCCGAATTAGGTAGTATTTCGGAACGTAGAACGTATCAATTAGTTTCTGGTTTACGTGGTTTACCCGATTTTTTAGTTGCAAATCCTGGTTTAAATTCAGGTTTTATGATTCCGCAATATACTGCTGCAAGTATTGTTAGTCAGAATAAACAATTAGCAACGCCATCTAGCGTAGATAGTATTGTTTCTAGTAACGGACAAGAAGATCACGTTAGTATGGGCGCAAATTCCGCTACAAAATGTAAGCGAGTTGTAGATAATTTAGAACGAATTTTAGCCATTGAATTATTTAACGCTTCGCAAGCATTAAGTTTTAGAAAAGATAAAACCTCCGATTTTTTAGACAGTTTTGTAACTCTATTTAGAAATGATGTTCCGTTAGTAGATAAAGATCGTGTTTTACATGATGATATCATGAATGCAATTTTATTTTTAGATACAATGATTGTTGAGGATTAGGTTAAATAAGGTTTAAGGTTAAAAGTTAAAAGTTAAAAGTTAAAGAAAAATATAAAATTCGGGAACAATCAATAAAAATCTGTGTTATTAAGGGAAAGATGGAATAACTAAATACTTATATGACCTTAAATGCCTTATATGGTAAAAAAAGGAAAACAAAAAAGGTTAAAGGTTAAAAGGTTAAAGGTTAAAAGGTTAAAGGTTAAAAGTTAAAGGTTAAAGGTTAAAGGTTAAAGGTTAAAGGTTAAAGGTTAAAGGTTAAAGGTTAAAGGTTAAAGGTTAAAGGTTAAAGGTTAAAGGTTAAAGGAAAATATAAAATTCGTGAACAATCAATAAAAATCTGTGTTATTAAGGGAAAGATGGAATAACTAAATACTTATATGACCTTAAATGCCTTATATGGTAAAAAAATGAAACAAATATCAAGCACAAATAATCCGTTAGTAAAACAAATTCTTTTATTAAAAGATAAATCTAGAGAACGCAAAAAACAAGGTTTATTTATTTTAGAAGGTTTCCGTGAATTAACTCTAGCTATAAAAAGTGGTTTTATAATAGATACTTTATTGTTTTATCCGGATTTAATTTCCGAAGAAAAAATAATAAAAATAATAAACTCAGAAACTGAATTGATAGAAATATCAAAAAATGTATTTGAGAAATTAGCGCATCGTTCTACCACCGAAGGAATTATTGCAATAACTAAAACTAAAAAGGTAGATTTAACAAACTTAAAATTCAAAAGCGATAATCCGTTAATTTTAGTTGCGGAAGCACCTGAAAAACCAGGGAATATTGGTGCAATTTTAAGAACCGCAGATGCTAGTAATATAGATTGCGTTATTATTGCAAATGCAAAAACGGATTTATTTAACCCTAATATAATTCGCTCTAGCGTTGGTTGTGTTTTTACTAATACTATTATTACCGCAAGTACTTCAGAAATTATAACATTTTTAAAAGAAAATA
>JAMONN010000143.1 GCA_027065775.1 Flavobacteriaceae bacterium
AGTATCGTAACTAGTGGTGCTAAACCTGCAAAAAAGGAAGCTGCAAAAAAAGCAACTCCTAAAGCAGAAGCAAAAAAAGCAGCACCAAAAAAGGAAACTGCAAAACCAGTAGCGAAAAAAACAGCTGCTAAAAAAGCAACTTCTAAAGGAGATGATTTAAAAAAAGTAGAAGGAATTGGACCAAAAATTGCTGAGATATTCAACAATGCAGGTATCAATACTTTTGCTGAATTAGCAGGAACTGAAGTTGCAACGTTAGAAGAAATTTTAGCAGCAGCAGGTTCTAGATACGCTTCTAAAAAACCAGGATCTTGGCCAAAACAAGCAAAAATGGCTGCTGAAGGAAAATGGGATGAGTTAAAAGTGTGGCAAGATGCTAACGATCACGGAATAGAAAAATAATAATTTAACAATTTAAAACTATATATTATGGCACATAAAAAAGGTGTAGGTAGTTCTAAGAATGGTAGAGAGTCAGAATCGAAACGATTAGGAGTAAAGATTTTTGGAGGTCAAGTTGCTATTGCAGGTAATATTATTATCCGTCAAAGAGGAACAAAACATCATCCAGGAGAAAATGTTTATATGGGTAAAGACCATACATTACATGCTCAAGTTGATGGTTTAGTAAAGTTTACCAAAAAAAGAAATAATAGATCTTACGTTTCAATTGAAGCGTTTGAAGCATAGTAAGTAATTACTATAATAAAATTAAAAAAATCCTTTCAATAATAATATTGAAAGGATTTTTTATGAGATACTTTTTAAAAGTTAGGTTGTAAATCGTATTTATTATAAAACGTATTTAAGAATTCAATAACTTCTTCTTTAGTATCTACTATCGTAATTAAATCTAAATCTTTTTCGCTAATTGTTTTAAATTGTTTTAAAAGAGTAGTTTTAACCCAATCAAATAAACCAGACCAAAATTCTGTACCAACTAATATTATTGGAAACTTACCAATTTTATGTGTTTGAATTAAGGTAACTGCTTCAAAAAATTCATCTAAAGTTCCAAAACCACCAGGCATTACTACAAAACCTTGTGAATATTTTACAAACATTACTTTTCTAACAAAAAAGTAATCAAAGTCTAAACTTTTATCATTATCAATATACGGATTGTCATGTTGCTCAAAAGGTAAGTCAATATTTAAACCGACAGAAACTCCTTTTCCTCTGTGTGCTCCTTTATTACCTGCTTCCATAATTCCTGGTCCGCCACCTGTAATTACACCATAACCATTTTGAGTTAATTCGTAACCAATTTCTTCTGCTAGTTTGTAGTATTTTTCTTCAGGTTTTGTTCTTGCAGAACCAAATATACTTACACAAGGACCAACTTTACTTAAACGTTCGTAACCTTCTACAAATTCTGACATTATTTTAAATATTGCCCATGAATCGTTGGTTTTGATTTCGTTCCAAGTTTTTTGTTTTAATTTTTCTCTTATTTTTTTATCTTCTGTCATATTTCTTTATGTTTTGTTTATTTGTTTATTCGTTTGTTTTGCCAATCTAATTATTATTGGAAATATTGCTAAAAATACACTTAATCCTGTTATTAAAGAATATTTTATTTCATTGTACCTTAAATAACGAATTCCGTTTGGACAAGCTGTACATTCAACTAACTTTATATTTGCATCTAAATATGAAATACCAACAATAGTAATGATAAAAATGAAACTATTCAAAAAAAAACGTTTAAGAATAATAGTTATAGTTTCATTTTTATTATACAAATAAAATATTAAAAATGCTAAACCGAAACTAATATAATGAATAATATTTCCCGGTAAATAAAAATCTTTACCTGTAAACTGAATTTTATTAGATGTTGACCACTTATATAAATTTTGAATTTGCTTTCTGAAAAATAATTCCGAATAAAATGCAACTATTATTCCTATTATAAATGCTAAACAATTTAATACTATTCTTTTTAATTTTGTCTTTATCATTTTAACTTGTAATTCTTGTCTTTTAGATGAAAACTAAGCCATTTCCTTTTTCAAAAAATCAGCAGTATAACTACCTTTTACTTTTATTATTTGTTCAGGAGTACCAGTGCAAAGTATTTTTCCGCCTTTTTTTCCTCCTTCAGGACCAACATCAATTATATGATCTGCTAGTTTAACTACGTCTAAATTGTGCTCAATAATTAAAACAGTATTTCCTTTGTCTGTTAATTTATTTAATACTTTCATTAATACATTTATGTCTTCAAAATGCAAACCTGTTGTTGGTTCATCTAAAATGTAAAGCGTGTTGCCTGTATCTCTTTTAGAAAGTTCGGTTGCTAATTTTATGCGTTGTGCTTCTCCACCAGAAAGTGTAGTGGAAGGTTGCCCAAGTGAAATATACCCCAAACCAACATCTTGAATTGTTTTTAATTTTCTGTAAATCTTCGGAATATTCTCAAAAAACAAAACAGATTCATCAATAGTCATATTTAATACATCTGAAATAGATTTACCTTTATAGCGAATTTCTAAAGTTTCGCGAGTAAATCGTTTGCCCATACAAGTTTCACATTCTACATGAACGTCTGGCAAGAAATTCATTTCAATAATACGAATGCCGCCACCTTGACAAGTTTCACAACGACCATCTTTAACATTAAATGAAAACCTACCTGGTTTATAACCTCTAATTAATGCTTCGGGAGTTTTTGCAAATAACATTCTAACCTCAGTAAATGTACCTGTATATGTTGCTGGATTAGATCTTGGTGTTCTGCCAATTGGCGATTGATTGATGTCAATTATTTTATCAATATGATCTAAACCTTTTATAGATTTATATGGTAACGGGTTTTTAACTGCTCTATAAATATGATGATTTATTATAGGATATAAAGTTTCATTAATCAGAGTGGATTTTCCACTACCAGAAACACCAGTTACACAAATCATTTTGCCTAACGGAATTATAATATCTACATTTTGTAAATTATTACCTGTTGCGCCTTTTAGTGTTATTTTTTTACCATTTCCTTTTCTACGTTTTTTTGGTATCGCAAAGAATCTTTTTCCGTTAAGGTAATCCGCAGTTAAAGTATTGCTTTTTAACATCTGTTTTGGCGTTCCTTCACTAATAATTTCGCCACCATTTTTTCCTGCAAAAGGACCAATATCAATTACATGATTTGCCTCTAACATAATATCTTTATCGTGTTCGACTACTAAAATTGAATTGCCAATATCACGTAATTTAATTAAAGAATCTATTAATTTATGATTGTCTCTTTGATGTAAACCAATGCTTGGTTCGTCTAAAATGTAGAGTACGCCAACTAATTGTGAACCTATTTGAGTAGCTAATCTAATACGTTGTGCTTCGCCACCAGAAAGGGTTTTTGAACTTCGGTCTAAAGTTAGATAATCTAAACCGACATCTAATAAAAATTGAATTCTAGTTTTAATTTCTTTAATAATTTCTTCACCAATTATTGCTTCAGATTTCGATAATTTTAGTTTTTGAAACCATGCTGCTAATTGTACAATATCTAATTGTGTTAAGTCACTAATATTTTTATTTTTGATTTTGAAGAATAAAGATTCTTTGTTTAGACGCGAACCATTACATGAAGAACATATATTTTCATTCATAAAACCTTTTGCCCAACGTTTAATTGAATTTGAACCAGATTCTTTGTATTGATTGGTAATAAAGTTGTTAATTCCCTCAAAATCAATTTCATAATTTTGAGTTACGCCCATAATTTTAGATTCGACTTCAAAACTATCGTTTCCGCCATTTAAAATTATTTCGATTGCTTTTTTAGGGATTTTTTCAATTGGTGTTGTCATTTTAAAATTAAAACGATCTGCTATTATTTGTAATTGTTTAAAAATCCATGAGTTTTTCTGCTCACCAATTGGCGCGATTCCACCATTTTTTATATTTAATTTTTTGTCTGGAAATATTTTTTCTTCTGAAACTTCGTTTACTTTTCCTAAACCATTGCAATAAGAACAAGCGCCTTTTGGGGAGTTAAATGAAAAACTATTAGGTTCTGGTTTTGGGTATGAAATTCCGCTTGACGGACACATTAAATTTCTACTAAAATATCGTGCTTTTTCGCTATCATTGGCAACAACCATTATAGTTCCTTCGCCATGATACATTGCTGTTTTTATTGCTTCGGAAAGTCTTCCCATCTTAATCTTCCCTAAGGGAAGATATTGGTTTGCGGTTCCATTTTCGTTTTGGGTTTTGGGTTTAAGGTTAAGGTCTTTTGAGTTAGTATTTAAACTTTTCACTTTTAACTTTTCACTTTCAACTTTAAGTCGATCAATAACAATTTCAATATCATGCGTTTTATAACGATCTAATCGCATACCTTTAGTAATATCCATTATTTCGCCATCTACACGCACTTTTACAAAACCTTGTTTGGCAATCTGTACAAATAATTCTCTATAATGACCTTTGCGAGATTTTATTACAGGAGCAAGTATGTTAATTTTTTGATTTTCGAAATCCGTTACAATTAAATCCTGAATCTGTTCATCGGAATAACTAACCATAGCTTCATTGCTAATAAACGAGTATGCAGTACCAACTCTAGCGAATAACAATCGTAAGAAATCATAAATTTCGGTTATGGTTCCAACAGTTGATCTTGGTGATTTGTTAGTTGTTTTTTGCTCGATTGCAATAACAGGCGAAAGACCATTAATTTTATCTACGTCTGGTCTTTCTAGATTTCCTAAAAATTGTCTTGCGTAAGCAGAAAATGTTTCGATATAACGTCGTTGTCCTTCGGCATAGATAGTATCGAATGCTAAGGATGATTTTCCGCTACCACTTAAACCAGTTATTACAACTAGTTGATTTCTAGGTATTTTTATATCAATATTTTTTAGATTATGTACTCTAGCACCTAAAACTTCTATGTATTCTTGTTTTTTCAAAATTATTTTTTAACCAAGATGCAAGTTAATTAATTTGTTGCGAGTTTATATTGTTTTTGCAATGTTTTATTAAAATATATGGGATATTCTATTTAAAAGAATTAATTATTTTATTTTAGCGAATAATTTATTTTAGAAATTTTGAAAATAAACTTAACAAATAACGATGGTTATAAATGGTATGAAAGAGATAATATCTATGTAAAAGGCTATGTGTTTAATAAAAATAAAAAATTATTTAAAAACGAAGAATTAATTGAATATTTCGCTGATACTAAATGTAGTTTTAAAGAAAAACTTGTTGGAGCAAACGGAATTTTTTCAGTAATTATAAAGAAAAAAAATAAGATAGAAGTAGCTGTAGATAGACTTAGAACAATACCGTTATTTTATAAAAAAAATGGAGAAAATTTTATAATTTCTGACACTAATAAGTATGATATTAATTGCGATTTAAATGAATTTTCAGTTAAAGAATTTTCATGCTCTTGTATTGTTACAGGAAACAAAACTTTAATAAACAAAGTTTATCAAGTACAAGCAAGTGAGTATATAGAATTTGGTGTGAATTATAAAAAAGCAAATTACTATCATGATAACTTATTGCCTAATAGTTTAATTAATAAAGAGTTAAGAGAGGGACAATTCACTATTGTATTACGTAATATTACAAAACGTTTAATTGAAAAAGCAAATGGGAGAATGTTAATAATTCCATTAAGTGGTGGTTTAGATTCTAGATTAATAGCAACTTTGTTGAAGTTATATAATTATGAAAATATACTTTGTTTTACATATGGAAGTAAAGATAATAAAGAAGTTAAAATTTCAGAAAAAGTAGCCAAAAAGTTAGGTTTTAATTGGGTGTTTATTGAGTATAATAAAGAATTAATAAAAGAATTTTCAACTTCCAAGACTTTTAAAAAATTCTTTTTTGACAAAGGTTCAAATCTCACTTCTTTACCACATATACAAGATTTTTTAGCGGTTAAAGAATTACATAAAAAATATAATTTGCCTAAAGATGCAATTTTTGTGCCTGGACATACATTAGATGTCATTGCTGGTTCCGTATTTGATAAAAGATGGAGTAATAATAGTAATAAATCATTGACAATAGAAAGTATTTTAAATTTACAATTTAAATATAACAATGAAGAACTACTTAAATATAAAAGTATTTTTATTGATGCTTTAGAATTAAGTATTAATAAAAACAAGAATCCTCAATATGCTATTTTCGAAAACTGGGTTAAGAGTGAAAGACAGGCTAAATTTATAGTAAATAGTGTTAGAGTTTATGAGATGTTTGGTTATGAATATTTATTACCGTATTGGGATAATGAAATTGTGATGTTTTTTAAAAATTTGCCTTTAGAAGATAAAATGACTAAGATTTTTTTGAAAAAATATGTTTTTAGTACTATTTTTGAAAAATTTCAAGTAAATTTTAAAGTAAAAAAAATGAATATTTTTATTAGATTAATGAGAAAAATATTACCAAAAAGCATGTTTGATCTCATTAAACCAAAATCTCAAAAAGATTTATATGGTTTTAAACTTATTTCAAAAGAATTAGGATATGTAAATGAAAATCATATTAATTCTAATCTTATTAAGTATTATTTAAAAAATATGATAAAGTAAAATTTGTTTTACTAGTTGTGCACTTAATTTTCTGAACAAAACAAAGTCATAGTGTTTTGTATGCTTTAAAATTTTTAAGAATAGCAATAATCAGTAAGAATGTAATATTTTATTAGTAATAACCAAAAGATAAATATAACTTTGCCTAAATGAATTTCATCACTAAAATAAGGCATTTTTTTGAATTACACGGTTTTAACGTGTTATCTCGTTTTGCAGATAAATTAGGTATGCGAGCGTCTAATGTGCGTTTATTTTTTATTTACATTTCGTTTGTTACAATTGGTTTGTCATTCGGGATATATTTAACCTTGGCTTTTTTATTGCGATTAAAAGATATGATTTATACTAAAAGAAGTTCGGTTTTTGATTTATAATACAACTAATGAAAATTAAAAATAAATTTCATATCGTTTTATTCTTGGCACTAACTTTAGTTTCTATTGGTGTTTTAGGTTTTATTTTTATAGGTGATTATTCGTTTGTAGATGCTTTATTTATGACCGTAATTACCATTTCTACGGTTGGTTTTGGTGAAGTACATCCATCAGATAATAATCTAAAATTATTTACCATATTTTTAATATTAACAAGTATTACTATATTTGGTTATATTGTTTCTGTTGTTACAGAATACATTGCAAATGGTACTTTTTTGGAAGATCTTAAATTAAAAAAAATGCAAAAAAAAATTAATAAATTAGAAAATCATACCATTGTTTGTGGTTATGGTCGTAATGGAAGACAGGCAGTTATTAAGTTAAGAAACAATAATGAACCTTGTGTGGTAATTGAAGGTGACGAACAATTAATTAAAGAAATTGAACAGAATAATATTTTATGTGTAAAAGGTGATGCTACAGATGATGCTGTTTTAGAATGTGCAGGAATAAAAAAAGCAAAAAATTTAATTACCACTTTGCCAAGTGATGCCAATAATTTATATGTGGTACTTTCCGCAAGACAATTCGATAAGAATCTTACAATTATTAGCAGAGCTTCTAAAGGTACTTCTGAACGTAAATTACGTATCGCTGGAGCAGACAATGTTATAATGCCAGATAGATTAGGTGGTGATCATATGGCTTCTTTGGTGGTTTCGCCAGATGTTATCGAGTTTGTAGATAAACTTGCTTTAGATGGTGATTGTGATACTAATTTACAAGAAATAGAAGTGAATAACCTACCAATAGAATTCCATAATAAAAGTTTATTAACATTAGATTTACGTAAAAAAACAGGTTGTTCTATTATAGGGTTTAAAACACCAGAAAATGAATATATTATTAATCCAGAACCAGAGACAGAATTAATACCAAATTCTAAATTAATTATCTTAGGTCGAATAGAGCAAATTAATAAATTAAAAGAACTTTTTTAAGTAAAATTGATGTTGAAAAAAGAAAAAATAATAATAACAGGCAGTAATGGTTTACTCGGTCAAAATCTAATAAGTTTATTTGTAAACGAAACTGATTTTGAAGTATTTGCTTTTTCTAAAGGAAAAAATAGAATAAGTAAAACAACAAACTTCACTTATTATAATATTGATTTAACAGATTCTGAAGTACTTACAAAACATCTAAAAAGGATAAAACCAGATTTCATCATTAATGGCGCAGCAATGACAAACGTAGACGTTTGTGAAAATAAAAAAGAATTGTGTGATAAATTAAATGTAACTGCTGTAGAAACTTTAATAGATTATTGTAAAAACGAAGAAACACATTTAATTCAGGTTTCAACGGATTTTATTTTTGATGGTGAAAAAGGACTTTATAAAGAAGATGATTTGCCAAAACCTGTAAATTATTATGGAGAATCTAAATTAAAATCGGAGGAATTATTAAAAAAATCAAAAATAAATTTTACCATTTTAAGAACCATTTTGGTTTATGGTAAAGTAGAAAACGCTAACAAAGGTAATATTGTACTTTGGGTTAAAGGCGAATTAGAAAAAGGTGAAAAAATTAACGTAATAAACGATCAATTTAGAATGCCAATATTAGCAAACGATTTAGCAAAAGCATGTTTGTTGGTAATTCAAAATTCAAAATCTAGTAAAAAACAAGTTTATCATGTTTCAAGTAATGAGTTATTGAGTATTTACGAAATCGCTATTCAAATAGCAGAAGTATTTAATTTAGATAAAAAGTTGATTCATAAAATTTCTACCAAAGAACTAAATCAAAAAGCACAAAGACCAGCAAAAACAGGTTTTGTGTTAGATAAAGCAATTACAGATTTAGGTTTTGAATCTGTTAGTTTTAAAGAACGATTGGTTTATTTTAAGGAAATGATTTAACTTAAGTTTCTAAATAAAAAGTAGGTATATTTAACCACAAAAGGCACAAAAGGCACAAAAGTTCACATAAGTTTTTTGTGCCTTTTGTGGTTGTTTTTAAAATTCGGCAAGTTAAAATTAAAGGTTCTAGTTTAGTATAGCGTAGAAAAGATTAACCACAAGGTTCACAATGGTTTACACAAAGAGCACAAAGAAAATATACCGTACAACTTTGTGAACCTTGTGTTTTCTTGGTGTTCTTTGTGGTTAAATAAAAATAACGTCATATTAGACTAGAACCAAATTAAATTAGTATTATTAAATTTATGAAAATAAAGTGTTAAAATTAGTAACTATTTTTACTTTTTTTTATCTAAAAAAAATATAGAAAGTTAACAGTTTGATTTGCTAAATAACATTAAATTTGCGACTTAATAATTCATTTAAATATAATGAAAAAACTAGCAGATATTTTATTTTCAACACGTTTAACAGGTATGTTGTTCGTTATTTTTGCACTGGCAATGGCAATTGCAACTTTTGTAGAGAATTCTTACGGAACGCAAACCGCAAAAGCATTAATTTATAATACTAGATGGTTTGAATTAATCATGCTAATATTTTTAATTAATTTTTTTGGTAATATCTTTAGATATCGATTATATCGTAAAGAAAAATGGTCGGTTTTGGCTTTTCATTTGTCGTTTGTGTTAATTTTAATTGGCGCTGGAATTACAAGATATATAAGTGAAGAAGGTATTATGCCAATTCAAGAAGGTCAAGTTTCTAACACTTATTTATCCGATAAAACCTATTTAAATGTTATTGTTGATGATAGAAAAGATCAATTAACAGTTGTAGACAAACCATTAATATTAAGTAAATTGTTTGGCAATTCTTTTTTATTAGGTAATTCGTTTTCGTTAAACAAAGAATTTAGAGATAATAAAATAAAAATATCGTTAAAAGAATATCTTCCGTTTAAGCAAGATACTAATACTTATGAATTTCTTCATTTTGTAGAGTCATCCACAGGTTCAAGACATGATCATTATATAAAGAAAGGCGAAAGTCAAGTTATTCATAATGTAAAAATTGGTTTTGAAAATACCACAGATATCAACGCAATAAATTTTTCTTTAATTGATGGTGATTTAAAAATAAAAACACCGCATGAAGGAACTTTTTTACGAATGCGAGATAATTTTGAAGGCATAGTTGAAAAAGACAGTTTACAAGATTTTAACTTATTATCACTGCATAAGTTAGCAGGTTTGAGTTTTGTAATACCAACAAATCCAATAAAAGGAACTTTAGATAAAGTTACAGGTTCAGAAGATGATTTAGATGCGTTAAGATTAGAAATCTCCGCTAACGGAAAAACCAAAGAAGTAATCGTTAAAGGAAAACAATATTTAACATTGCCACCTAAACAATTCGACTTTGAAGGTTTGCGCTATAGAATACGCTATGGTGCTAAAGAAAGAACTTTAGTGTATGGTAAAAAACCAAAAAAAATAGGTCAAAAACAAAAATCATTTCATATTAAATTACGCGATTTTGAGTTAGAAAATTATCCAGGTTCTAAAAGTCCGATGTCTTATTCTAGTGAAGTTACGATAATTTCAGAAGATAAAACATTTGATTATCGCATCTTTATGAATAATATTTTAGACTTTAAA
>JAMONN010000144.1 GCA_027065775.1 Flavobacteriaceae bacterium
ACTCACAAAAGGCAAACATAAATTACATGCAAGTTATGGAGCGATTCAAGAAGAATTAAAAAATTTACAAATCAAAAAACCTACAATTCAATCCGTTTCTAAAGCAATAATTAATATTCGGCAACGTAAATTACCCGATCCTAATGTGATTGGTAATTGCGGTAGTTTTTTTAAAAACCCTGTTGTTGAAAAATCCGTGTTTGATAAAATATATACTTTAAATCCTAAAATGCCGTTTTACAAAACGGAAAGCGCTTATAAGATTCCTGCTGGTTGGTTAATTGAACAATGTGGTTTTAAAGGCAAACGATTTGGTGATGCTGGCGTTCATAAGAATCAGGCTTTGGTACTAGTAAATCATGGAAATGCTACAGGAAATGAGATTTTATCGCTAGCAAAAACCATCCGCGAAAGCGTAAAAAAGAAATTTGGAATTAATTTAGAAATGGAAGTAAACATTTTCTAAAAAAAATTAAATAAATGAAAGAAGAATTAATACAAGCATTATTATATACTTTACCATCATTAGCAAGTGGTTTTGTGGCAGTATATTTTTTTAAAGAATATACAAAAAGTGATGCTGGTTTACAGAAATTTAAACTATTAAAGGAAGATAAAAAATTGACCTCAACCTTAAGATTACAGGCGTACGAAAGAATGACTTTATTTTTAGAACGCATCACTCCTGCAAATGTAGTTTTTAGAGTAAAAGCGCAAAACGAAGACAAAAAAGCATACGAAATGTCACTTTTACATACCATAGAAACAGAATTTGAGCACAATTTAGCACAGCAAATTTATATTACAGACGAATGCTGGAATGTGATTTCTTCTGCAAAAAATACAACCATACAAATTATACGAGATTGTGCCAATGATGATACAATTTTAAATGCAGATGAATTACGACAAGCAATTATTCAGAAAGTAATTAGTAAACAAGCACCGAGCGACACTGCATTAGCATTTATTAAGAGCGAAGTTAGGGATTTGTTTTAGGTAGTTGAAATCGAATTTGAAATCGAATTCGAAAAAGCACCATTATTACTACTTATTAAAATTGAAAAACTGAATAAATATATAATTATTGAAATATAAAAAATAAACCTTCTATTTTTCCAATCATTAAATTAACTACTTTTGTCTAAACATAAAACCAACGCCTTATCAAAAAACATATTCCAAATTTAATTACTTTATTGAATCTTTTATCAGGTTTAATTGCTGTTATTTTCGCTATAAAAGGAGACATAACCTTTGCAGCATTTTTTGCCCTACTAGGTATCTTTTTTGATTTTTTTGATGGTTTTTTTGCTAGATTATTAAATGTTTCTGGTGAACTTGGCAAACAATTAGATTCACTTGCAGATATGGTAACAAGTGGCGTTGCTCCTGCAATTATTATGTATAAATTATTAGAATCTACGCAAGACAGTACATTATTTATTACTGTTGGTTCTTGGATTCCTGTAGATGATAAAACTAATTATTTATTACCGTTTTTCGGATTGTTATTGGCTCTTGCTGCTGCTTACAGATTAGCAAATTTTAATATTGACACTAGACAAACTTCTAGTTTTATAGGTTTGCCAACTCCTGCAATGACTTTGGTAATTGTTTCGTTACCATTAATACAAACGTATAGCAATCAGTTATTTGCTTTGGAGTTAATTCAAAATAAATATGTTTTAATTAGTCTTACTGTTCTTTTAAGTTATCTAATGAATGCTAATATTCCGTTATTTTCTTTAAAGTTTAAAAACTTTGGATTAAAAGATAATTTGATAGTATATATCTTTTTATTAGTTTGTATTTTATTATTAGTTTTTCTTCAGTTTGTTGCTATTCCGTTGATAATATTAATTTATGTTATTTTGTCTGTTATTCAGAATGTTAGTAGTAAGAAAAGTTAAGTTGAATTTTATTTAATATCTTCCTAAGATTCATACAAACTTTAACTTAAAAATATTTTGTACCTAAAGGCACAACCTAATCAATTCTTTTCCATTTTATTACTAATATTAAAATCCCTAAAGGGATTATTTTTGTCCTGTAAGGACAATATATTAGTAAAATAATCATAGCATCTTAACAAAATGTGCCTTTAGGTACAAAATACAAGTTGTCTTTAATATTCAAAAAAACAAAGGTAAAATCAACGAAACTTCGTGAGGAATTAAATATTCACCTAT
>JAMONN010000145.1 GCA_027065775.1 Flavobacteriaceae bacterium
CGTTATTTTGCATCAACTCCACAAAACGATTATAAGAAACTGTTTCTGGAAATTCTTGGCATAAATGCTTCTGGACATAACCAATATAAAAGTGTAGGGTTACCCATTTACATCTCGGTTAGTTTTAACCCCTTGTAAGTTATTGGTTTAGACAGCATCATATTTAGGATTACTAAAATTTTGACCATTATATGTAATAGAACTTTTACTTTCGCCATTAAATTTAACAGCGTAAAATTTTTCATTTACATAATTTACTAAGTTTTTATTATGAAAAGTTTGTTTGTCTAATAATTTACAAGGTCCACACCAATTGGTATAAACATCCATCATAATTTTTTTTGGACTTTGTTTTTGAGCAGATAGTGCTTCTTCAAAAGTTAACCAATTAATTTCAGAATCTTGTGCTTTTAAACCAATAGCTAAGAGAACTATTGTTAAGAATATTAGGTTTTTCATATAATTTTCAGACTAAACTGTCTCTTAAGATTACGGTAAATAGACACTTATGCTTTCAATCCATTTTTTAAAACCACCTTTTACATAACCGGTTTTTCCTAACGGATTTAACCCTTTTTTTGGATCATCGCCATCACCAACTTCAAATAACCAAATTGTTGGATAACCACGTACACCAAATGCTCTTTGTAAACCAGCATTTTGTTTTTTTAGTTCTGTAGATATTTTTGTTTTTCTTGGAAAATCAACTTCTAATAAGATGACATTTTTTTTTGCCCACTTAGTAAATTCAGGTTTGCTAAATACTTCACGATGTAATACTTTACACCAACCACACCAATCGGAACCAGTAAAGTTTGCTAAAATTGGTTTGTTTGTTTTTTGAGATAATTTTGCAGCCTCATCAAAACTAGCTAACCATTTTGCTTCTTGTGAAAATGTTGTTATTGTTGTAATAAAAAGTAATCCTAAAAGTATATTTTTCATTTTAATATTTTTATTTGAATTGTTAGTTGCAATTTATGTGCCGAAATTACAAAAGTAAAGGCGTTTTAACAAAAACGCCTTTACTTAAATAATATTATGAATATTATGTTATAATTTATTTTACACCATGCATTAGTTTTTTCACAATTGGTGTTAAAGCCATTATCATTAAACCTGCGCCAATTGGTACAAAAGTAAAGATTAAGAAAAAGGTACTCATAGAGTGTTCGGCAGTAATTGTATCAATCATTCCACCCATCATTCCTGCTAATTTATTACCCATACCAACTGCAATATACCAAAGACCAAACATCATTGCAATCATTTTTCCAGGTACTAATTTAGATACGTAAGACAAACCTACTGGCGATAAACTAAGTTCACCTAAAGTATGTAGTAAATATGCTAAAATTAACCAAATTACACTTACAGATGCTGTTTTTGCTCCTTGAGGAATATCTGACGCACCATAAGCTAATACTAAAAACCCTAAACCTAATAAGATTAAACCAACACCAAATTTAACGGTTGCTGGTGGATTGTATTTACTTTCCCAAATTTTAGAAAATAAAGGTGCAAATGCAATAATAAAAAAGGAATTTAAAATACCAAACCAAGATGCTGGAATTTCAGTTTTTGTTTGACTAAATTGATTGTATAACATCGTAATTACTATAAACCAAATAATAGCAAAACTTATACCTAAAAAAGTATTGGATAAAGCATATTTTTTATAGGTAATCTTAAATAAACTTATTAAGACATAAGTAATAATTACTAAAGGCACAATAGTAAGAATAGTGTTTGATATTCTAAATATATTTGCCGCACTACCTTCTAAAAGTCTATTCGTATAATCTTTTGCAAAAATAGTCATAGATCCACCAGCTTGTTCAAAAGCAGCCCAAAAGAATATAGTAAAAAATGCTAAAATACCAACAACAATATATCTATCTCTTTGTACATTAGCTGGTACATCATCGTAACTTTTTACATCTTCATTTTCAATTGCGTCAGATAAATCATCTTCTTTACTAGGTTTTAGACCAACTTTACCAAATATACCTTGTGCAAACCAGAATTGTAACATTCCTAAAAACATAAAAATTCCGGCAAGACCAAATCCATAATGCCAACCATAAGTTTCACCAACATAACCACAAAGCATAATACCTAAAAAAGCACCAGCATTTACGCCCATATAAAATATAGTAAAAGCACCATCTTTTTTCTCTTGTGCATTTTTGTAAACTCCATTAATAATGGAAGTAATATTTGGTTTAAAAAAACCATTTCCTGCAATTAATAAACCAATACCAACATACAAACCCCAAGGTGTATTTAAAGCCATTGATGCATGACCAAGCGTCATTAATAACGCACCTATTGCAACAGCATTACGATAACCTAAAAGTCTATCTGCTAAAATTCCACCAATAATAGGCGTAAAATAAACCATCATTGTATATGTACCATATAAACCTAAAGCTTCTTCACGACTCCAAGCCCAACCGCCATCATCAAAAGCAGAAATTAAAAACATTACTAATAATGCACGCATTCCGTAATACGAAAAACGTTCCCACATTTCGGTAAAAAATAAAATAAACAAACCTGATGGATGCCCCATCAATAATTGATTATTCATTTCTGTACCTTCAAATTTGTATTTTGTAAGTGTACTCATAAAAATATATTTAAGTTAATTTTTTGTTATAAAGAAACCTTCAAGGTTTTTAAAACCTTGAAGGTTTGGTATTAATTTTTAATTATCTGCTAATTCAAAACCTTCGGTTTCGTCGTTGTGCATTTCTATTTCGTTATCTTCTGCACCGTGTGTAAGGCGTTTTAGTGGTTTTAATAGTCCAATTACTAATAGACCAAAGATTACGGTTGTGATTGTAATTCCGATAAAAATTGTTTTTTCTCCAAATTCAGATGCTTTTTCACCTAATATACCTGCCACTTTATTTCCTAAACCAGAAGCGGCAAAATAAACTCCCATCATTAATGAAGCATATTTTACTGGTGCTAATTTTGTAATAAATGAAAGTGCAACTGGCGAAGCACAAAGTTCTCCAACAGTATGAAATAAATAGGCTAAAACTAACCATTGCATGCCAGAACTACCATTTGTAGAAAATTCATTTACAGCAAAAACCATAAAAACAAATCCCAATCCCATTATAATAGTTCCAAGAGCCATTTTAAATAAAGAAGATGTTTCTTTACCTTTTAGTTTTCTTTTTGCCCAATAACCAGCAATTGGAACTGCTAATAGAATAATAAATCCAGCGTTTAAACTTTGAAACCATGTTGCAGGTATTTCAAAACCAAGTAGCATTCTGTCTGTTTTTTGTTTCGTATAAATACTCATTAATCCTCCAGCTTGTTCAAAAGCACCCCAAAAAACAATTACGATTAGAAAAGAAAGCAATAATACCAAAAAACGATCTTTTAAAACCTGTGTATCTAAGTTTTTATAAATCATCATCATCATTCCTGCAACCAAACCTAAAAAGATAAATAGAGCGGTATAACCCCAACTATCTATACCTACATAAGTTATTCCTGCATAAATTCCGTAAGCAAAAATAAGACCGACAATTAATAAATGAACTGGTGATTGTGCTAAATCTGAAAATAGTTTACCTAAGGAAACATCACTATTTTTATCTATTTCTGTTGGCTTATTTCCTACTTCTGTTAAGTATTTTTGTCCATACATATAAACAAATAATCCTAAAACCATTGCAATGCCTGCAAGACCAAATCCATAATGCCATCCAATAGTTTCCCCTACATAACCAACAATAAAAGTTGCTAAAAGCGAACCTAAATTAATACCAATATAAAAGATAGAAAACCCTTTATCTCTACGAATATCTCCTTTTTTATATAAGCCACCAACCATTGTTGAAATGTTTGGTTTTAAAAGACCAACACCTAAAATAATAAAACCTAAACCAGAATAAAAAGCCCACATTTCTTCAACGGCTAAAATACCATGACCAATAACTAATAGTATTGCACCATACATTACTGCCTTTTTCTGACCTAAAAACTTATCTGCTATCATTCCTCCAGGAATTGACATTACATAAACTAACATAGTGTACCAGCCATAAAGCATTATTGACTCAGAATCTAACCATCCTAAACCAGGATTGTCAGCGGTTGTTTTTTCAACTAAATATAAGGTTAATAATGCACGCATTCCATAATAAGAAAAACGTTCCCACATTTCGGTAAAGAATAATACATATAAACCTATTGGATGACCATAAAGTTCTTTTTGATGTGGTTTTAATGTTGTTGTTGACATAAATATTTGAGTTTTAAGTTAATTAAAAGTCCTAAAAATAGTCAATTTATAACAACCAACTAATTTTAGTCATCGGCAAAGTACAAACAAATATTAACTCTAAAAATTAATGTTAGGCATTTTAACCAAAAATAACCGATTGTGCGTAATTGTTATTACTTAAAAGTCTTGTAAATTTCTTCTTCTAAATTATGTGTAAACTCTTGTTGTAGTGCAGAATTTACGGCAATATGTTCTGGTAAAAACCGCAAGCGATATTTGGCTTGACCAATAAAGGTGAAAAAGTCGTTTCGGTTTAGTTTTGTGTCGTCTTTTAAGTCTAAAATGGTATTTATGTTATCTATTATTCTAGTTAAATAGGTTTGACTTAATATTTCGCCACCATTATAAACTTCAATACACATTTCATTTTCGGGTGCAAATTTTCTACGTATTGCAAATTTTAAAAGGTTATTAAACTGTGTAGTTCGTTTACCGAAATCTATTTTTTGATTGATAATATTTTTTGAAGGAATAGATAATTCGATTTTATTCCAATCTATAAAATTAATTTTCATAGTTGTAGCTTCAGGTAATTGTGCCAATTCTAAAACCCAACTTGTTCCAACTACTAAAAACACAAACATTAAGGTAGTTTTTGCTACTAACTTTGTTAGATCTATATAAAAATTAAATTGTTCAAAATTAAAAACAAAAGGTATTTGGGTTAAAAACAAAACTAAAATACTTAATGCAGCAATTATTGCAACGCTTTTCATGTTTCGATTAACAAATGTTCGGTATAATGAAAACACTAAAAACCAAGTTAATATTGCGGACAATAATACATCTGGTATGGTATTGTATCGTATTCCTTTTGTGTTTATAGTTTCGCCAAAAAACAAAGCTAATCCTAATGAAAATATAGATAATACAACAAAGAAAGCAATAATACGTTTGGTACTTTTTTTGTTATTATAAAGGTAATTAGGTGAATTATCAAAATAATATAAAGCCAATATTAAAAATAAGGAATTCAAGATAGAAAACATATTTTGACTAATAAGCGCAAACCAATTGTTAATATTATAGGTTTGTAAAATCAAAATTAATAAAGAAGACAATGCCCAAACAAAAACGGATAAACTAATAAAAAGTAACCCTTTATCGAATCGTTTTATAGCGATTTCGGAAGTTAATTTTTTTTGAAATTGCTTTTGTACCACCAACCAAATTGCCAATAATAGAAAACCGCCAATTAATGAAATTAGAAATTCAGAGAATAAATAAAATTGATGCTGTTGCATTATTATGAGTTTTTGCACGCAGATTACGCAGATTTTTTATCTAAAACTTTCACACAAATCTGCGTCATCTGCGAAAATCTGTGTGTTATTTTACTTATAACCCATTAACATAACGAGTTATTCCGTTATTAATATCAGTTTCAAAAAAGTTTATCATTAGTCCTAATTTTAATCCTGTTAATTTTAAATAGGTCGAAAACACTTTAAAATATACTTTTGGCATAATTTCTACGGATTTTAATTCAATTAATACTTTATTTTCTACAATTAAATCTGCTCTAAAACCTCTATCTAATTTTTTGTTTTTCCATATCAGAGGAATCGGAACTTGTCTTTTTACTTCCATTCCTTGAGATTCAATTTCATCAAACATAATATCTTCATAAACCGACTCTAATAAACCTGGACCTAATTCATTGTAAATATCATATACAATTCCTCTTATTTTATAGGATATTTCGTTTTCAGTCATTTTTTTTGTTTTTGCACGCAGATTTTCGCTGATCTTGCAGATTTTTATATTTTAAACTACCATAATCTGCGTGCCATTTCATCATCTATTAATCCAAAAACCCCACACAAATCTGCGTCATCTGCGAAAATCTGCGTGCTATTTTACAGATTATCCAATATAAATTTAGTCATTTTTTTATACAAATGCAACCTTGTGTTTTTACCACGATAAATACCATGAGTTCTATCTGGATAAATCATTAAATCGAAATCTTTATCGGCTTCAACCAAAGCATTTACCATACGTGTTGTATTTTGAACATGTACATTATCATCACCAGAACCATGTATTAATAAATATTTTCCTTTTAATAAATGCGCAAAATTTATAGGCGAATTTTCATCGTAGCCATTTGCATTTTCTTGTGGCGTTTGCATGTAGCGTTCGGTATAAATAGTATCGTAAAAACGCCAAGAAGTTACTGGCGCAACAGCAATTGCCATTTTAAAAGTATCTGCACCTTTTGTGATTGCTAAACTAGACATATAACCACCAAAAGACCAACCCCAAATACCGATACGATTTTCATCTATATAATTTAGTTTAGCGAGTTCTTTTGCAGCATTTATCTGATCTATGATTTCGTATTTACCTAATTCTTTTTGAGTTATTTTTTTAAAATCACGACCTTTAAAACCTGTTCCACGACCATCTACACAAGCAACAATATAACCTTGTTGCGCTAACATGTAATACCAATAATCGTTTGTATTATTCCAGCGGTTTGCTACTTGTTGTGATCCTGGACCCGAATATTGATACATAAATAACGGATATTTTTTATTAGGATCAAAATCTGCAGGTTTAATCAACCACATGTTTAATTCGGCATCTTTTGTTTTAATGGTAGAAAATTCTTTTTTGCCTAAATTATAATCAGAAAGTAAATCTTTAATCTCATTATTAGTAACAACTTCTTTTACTTGTTTACCTGTTTTAGATTCATTTAAGGTATAAATTGTTGGTTCTGTTGCACTAGAAAATGTATTAATATAATAATTAAAACTGTTACTAAATGCAGCAGAATTTGTTCCGATTTTATCGGATAATTTTTTAGAAACAGGATAAGCCAAAGAATTTATTACATGCACACTTCTATTAATAGAACCATCTTGAGTAGATTGATAAAATAGTCTGTCTGTTTTTTCATCATAACCATAATATGCAGTTACTTCCCAATTACCACTGGTTAATTGACTAAGTAACTTTCCTTTATTAGAATAATAATAAATGTGATTATAGCCACTTTTTTCGCTTGTCCAAATAAATGAATTGTCTTTTAAAAAGGTTAAATTATCCGTAATGTCTACATAAGCATCGTCTTTTTCGTTTAAAATTAATTCGCTTTTTAGTGATTTTCCGTTTACAAAAAGTAAGTTTAAATTATCTTGATGACGATTAAGTGTTGTAACACAAAGTGTATTTTTTTCTTTAGTCCATTCAATTCTTGGTATATAATATTGTTGATTTTTACCTAAATTGACTTGTTTGCTTTTATTTTTTTTCAAATTGAAAATATGTAATGAAACCACCGCATTTTTTTCACCTGCTTTTGGGTATTTAAAAACTTGTTGTGTTTGGTATAAATCAGATCCATAAATATCCATAGAAAATTCTGGAACTTCAGATTCATCAAAACGAATGAATGCTAATTTATCAGAAGATGCATTCCAATCAAAAGCTCTTACAAAAGCAAATTCTTCTTCGTAAACCCAATCGGTTATTCCGTTAATGATGTTATTTTTTTTACCGTCAAAAGTAATTTGAGTAGTTTTATTTGTAGTTAAATCTTTGTAATACAAATTATTATCTAATGCAAAAGCGACTTTATTTTCATCTGGAGAAAAGGTTGGTTCTTGAATTTTTTCATCCGAAATTTTAGTTAATTTTTTCGATTTTAAATCGTAAACGTAATAAATTCCTCTAGAAGAATGTCTAAAAATTTGTTCTTGTTCGGTACCTATAATAATTTTATCTTCTTCCGAAGAAAAGGTATAATCGTATAATGATTTTATTCCGTTAAGGTCATTTGCGTTAACAATTGTAGCTACTTTTTCTAAGGTTTTGTATGAATATTTATCTAAATTTTCACCTTTATTATTTACAACAACATAAAAATCGCCTTTATTCATAGAATGAAAACTGTTTAAACGTTGTGTTCTAAAAGTACCTTTAGACCAAAGATCTTCTAGTGTTATTTGTTTGTGATTTGTTGCCTGTTGTTTTTGAGCAACACAATTACCAACTAAAAGGGAAAATAATAATAAAGCGACTAATTTTTTCATTGAAATAGAATTTAATCTTCAAGATTACGAAATTTTGATTTAAATTAAGTTAAAAAAGTTTTAAAACAGTAATTTTGTATTTCAAAAATCAAATAATGTCTAAACAAATTTCAGGTTTTTCAAAATTTACCAAGGAAGAAAAAATAAATTGGCTTTCTAAAAACTATTTTATCCATAAAGAACAAGGAATTAAAACGTTAAATAGTTATTTAAATTCTGATGAAAAATTACAAGATTTACACGACGATTTTATAGAAAACACGATTTCTAATTTCTATTTTCCGTATGCTGTTGCACCAAATTTTGTAATAAATGGTAAAGATTATACCATACCAATGGTAACTGAAGAATCCTCGGTAGTTGCAGCAGCAGCATTAGTTGCAAAGTTTTGGAGTACGCGTGGTGGTTTTAAAACTACGGTTATTAGTACCACAAAAATCGGTCAAGTTCATTTTATGTTTAATGGTAATTCCAATGAATTGGAAGCGTATTTTATAGCAATTAAATCCGAATTATTTAAAGTCACAGAAAGCATTACTAAAAATATGCGAAAACGTGGTGGCGGAATTTTAGATATTGAATTACGTAATAAAACTAACGATTTAAAAGATTACTATCAGTTACATATTACTTTTGAAACCATGGACAGTATGGGTGCAAATTTTATAAATTCCTGTTTGGAAACTATTGCAAATAGATTTAAAAAAGACGGAATTAACATTGTAATGAGCATTTTATCTAATTATGTTCCAGATTGTTTGGTTAGGGCAGAAGTGAGTTGTAAAGTAGAAAATTTGTATAAAGAAAATGCAAAACATTATGCACAAAATTTTGTAAATGCATTAAATATTGCCAATGTAGAACCGCACAGAGCAGTTACGCACAATAAAGGAATTATGAACGGAATTGATTCGGTTGTTATTGCTACAGGAAATGATTTTAGAGCAGTTGAAGCAGGCGTTCACGCGTATGCTGCCAGAAGTGGCACATATAAAAGTTTATCTAATGCAAAAATAGAAGATGGTGTTTTTAGTTTTTGGATTGAAATTCCGTTAGCATTAGGTACAGTTGGTGGTTTGACAAAACTGCATCCGTTAGCAAAATTGAGTTTAGAAGTGTTGCAAAATCCATCTGCTAAAGAACTCATGCAAGTTGTTGCTTGTGTTGGGTTGGCACAAAATTTTGCAGCTTTACGTGCTTTAACAACTACAGGTATTCAAAAAGGACATATGAAAATGCACTTAGGTAATATTATAAAACAACTTGGTGCAACTAAAGAAGAAACTGCTTATTTATTAGATTATTTTGCTAATAAAACGGTTAGCCATAGTGATGTGGTTGCGGAATTTGAGAAGAATAGAAAGTAAATATAGGAATACGGATAACACGGATTTTAAATTGATTATCGCTGATTTATTGTAATTAAAATGATTATTGGAGATGAGGTTGTGCAAAATTTTAGTGAGGACTTCACTTTAAGTGAAACTCTCACTTTTCATCCTCTTGCATAAATAATACAGTAGTTATTTTTTTGATTTGTTGTTTAATGTATAAAGTTCTTTTTTTATTATGACCTTCAAACATATTTAAATATTTTTTATACAGTTCTAATGCTGTTTTTTTGTCTTTGTAATAACTTTCACTTAGTGTTGCCAACTGATATAAAGCATCAGGATTATACGTTTTTTCTTTTAAGGATTTTTTAAAAGAATCTATTGCTATTTTTGGTTTATCAGTTTTAATCGCAATTTCACCTAAATAATAATAATGTTGTGATAAATTAGGTGTTTGTTGTTGAATAGATAGTAAAAAATAATAGGTTGCTTGATCGTAATTTTTTAATGCTTTATGAGTTAAACCTAAATAAAACAGGGTTTTTTCGTCGGCTTGTTTGGAAAGCAATAATTTTAACAATACTTTTTCGGCTTTTTCATATTGATAAGTATAGCCTTAAATCCGCAAAACTTTATTAAAAAATTTAAGACAATCCACTGTGCATAATAGTTAGCACAGTGTTTTGTCATGTAAATATTTTCACTTATTTTAGTGTTGTATAAAAAA
>JAMONN010000146.1 GCA_027065775.1 Flavobacteriaceae bacterium
CTAATTTTTCATCTTTCACGGAACTAATAAAAAAACTGGAATGAATAGTTTTAGCAATTTTTCCTTCTATTTGTTCGGGCATCACTTTTATGCCACCAGTATTTATTACATTATCAAATCTACCTAGCCATTTAAAGTTTTTGTCAGAAATTAGTGTAACAATATCATTAGTTGTTATTGTTTGATTTGCAATTTTTGGCGCATTAATTACCAAACAATTCCTGGAATCTGTAGAAATTTCAACATCCGATAAAACTTCAAAATTAGTTTCTGTTTTAAAATGATTTAATTTTTTAATAGCAATATGCGTAACAGTTTCGGTCATTCCGTAAGTTGCAAAAATTTTGGTCGTAAAATTTTGTAATTTTGATTGTAATTCGCTAGAAACTGCGCTACCACCAATAATTAACAGCTTTACTTTATGTAAGTTGTTTATGCTAGATTGTACTTGTAAAGGTACCATTGCAGTAAAATCATACTTTTTATTTCCGTTTAACGGATTAGATGTTGGTTCTATAATAGTTAGGTGCCAACCTAAAATGATAGCTCTAACTAGCATCATTTTTCCTGCAATATAATTTGGAGATAAGCAGAGTAGAGCAGAAGTGGTTTCTTGTAAATTAAAATAATTACCAGTTGCAATGGCACTATTTACTAAGTGTTTTTTAAATAATTGTATGTTTTTAGGTTTACCTGTAGAACCAGATGTTTTTACTTCAATAAATGTGTTGTCATTAAATAATTCTATTAAAAAATAATGAGAAAGAATTTCGTTTTCTAAAGTGTAATCTATTAAAGATTTGATGTTGCTAAATACAATTCCGTTTAAACGAAAATCTTTATGTAATTTTATTATTTCCACATTATTTTATTTTTATTCGTGAGACTCTAAAAAATTATTTTCAATTTTTTAGTTAGCCATGCCTTTGGCTTGGCGAGTCGAACAAATCCCGATTTTTTAGCGGGATATTGTTTTAATACCGACCCTTAGATTGATTTTTATTATTGAGTTCTGGGCTTGTCCTGAGGTTTAATACCTTTTATTAATTTGTCAATAATGGAATTTATCTCTTTAGATAGTTCTAACTTATACACAATAAAGATGTATATTATTGAAATCACAAAGGTTTTTAAAATTATATTTATTATCGGATTTATCTCAAAACTCCATAATTGAAAGACCGCATAAAATAAACCAGTTATACCTAAAATTAATGCCGTATTTTTAGTTAAAGGTTGCATTTTTAGTTTATGATTTACATAAATTAATTTTATAATTCCGTATAGAACAACCACAATTAATGTTGCTAAAGCAGCGCCATTTCCGCCAAATAAATTAATAAAATAATCATTTAGATATATAACACTTAACGCCATAGCAACCGAGAAGTAAAAGTATATTTTGTAATAATCTGAATTGACTAAAATGGCAGAATTAGTTCCTAAAAGTAATTCGAATAATTTAGCAAGTGATATCATTAATACCACATAAATTCCTGTTGCATAATTTGGATTTCCGATAATTTTATATAGATCAATAATGTTTAAATTGACTAATAAAAATAATAAACCACCAGCAATTAATAAACTTATAGAACTGCCTTTGTATAGTTTTTTAACTTCGGATAAATTATTATTATTTAACTCTTTAGCAGTTATCGGCGTGGCGATTTGTAACATTGCTCTAGCAGGTATGCCAACTACGGTTGCGATATGTACAGCAACAGAATAAAAAGCCACTTTTTCTAAACCTACTTTTATTTGTGGTAACATAAATTTGTCGATTTCTAATAAAATTCCTCCAGCGGAAGCAGACAAAATAATATAAAAAGAGTACTTAAAAATTTCATTACTGTTTTTAGGTAATTTGAATATTAATTTTGGTGTATATAAATACAATGCATAAATTAACATCAGTAACATTCTTATGGCATAAACAATGGTTAATGCATAAATAAATTCTTCTTTTGAAAGCCAGTTATAATAGACGGCAATAAGTAAAAATGTAGTGCAAAATCGTTGAAAAACCTCTTTGATGAAGTTGCCAAAAACAGATTGCATTTTAACTTTACTCCATGCGTAGAATAATTCAAAATATCCCATGAAAATGGCAATCAAAAAAATGTAAAAAGTATAATTTTTAATTAACGGATTT
>JAMONN010000147.1 GCA_027065775.1 Flavobacteriaceae bacterium
TTACTGATTATGATTGCTTTTGTGTGGTGTTACAAAGTTGGCATCTATTTACATAAAATAAATCCAATTAAAATCAAAAAACATGGAAGAAAAGCAATTACTGTTTTTAAATATGGTCTGAATCATATCGCAAACCATTTATTAAACGCTTTAAATCAAAACGTTATAAATATATTTGATTTTTTGTCATGTACTTAGGTTTAATTCACTAAATAATATTAGAGGTTTAATGTTAGAAGATGTTGATAAATCTCGCGAAATGATTACTCGTTTATCCGATATGTTGCGCTATTCCTTAACCAAAAACGGTTTAGATAAAATTTCCTTATCGGAAGAATTAGAAATGGTAGAAAATTATATTGCTTTGAGTAAAATTCAATTAGAAGAACGTTTAATTTTCACCAAAGAAATAGACAAAACCGTTTTAAAAACTGAAATACCACTAATGTTAATACAAATGTTGGTCGAAAATGCTATAAAACATGGCATTTCAAATTTACCAAATGGCGGAAAAGTATTATTAACAATCTCAAAAAATAAAAATAATTTAATTATTGAAGTAAAAAATTCAGGTAAATTAATCATCCATAAAACTTCCACAAAAGTAGGTTTAGAGAATATCAAAAAAAGATTATCTTTAATGTACGGAGAAAAGGCGAGTTTCTCTTTAACCGAAAAAGCAGAAAATGTAATTGCAAGAATAAGAATCCCATTGTAAATAAGACGCAAGACATAAGACCGCTTCGCTTAAAGATATAAGACAAAAACCCGTGAAAATCTATGCAATCTGTGTCAAAAAACCAAATAAACCATCCAACTCTGTGAAATCTGCGAGTTCTGAGTGCAAAAAAACTAGTAATCCATGTCTAAAATAACCGCAATAATAGTAGAAGATTCAAGACTCGCAAGAGTCGAACTAAAAGAACTTCTAAAAAACCACCAAAAAATTGAAGTTATTGCTGAGGCCGAAAATGTAGATAAAGCATACAAATTAATTAAAGAAAAAAAACCAACACTTATTTTTCTAGACATTAACATGCCAGAAAAAAACGGCTTTGATTTATTAGAAATGTTAGACAAAATACCAGTAGTAGTATTTACAACTGCTTACGACCAATATGCTATAAAATCTTTTGAATACAATGCATTCGATTATTTATTAAAACCCATAAATAAAGATCGGTTTGCAAAAACCATTACTAAACTATTGCCTTTTTTAGAAGAAAAAACAAAAGAAGAAAAAACAAAAACTTTAACCGAAACCTCGCAATTATTTATAAAAGAAGGCGAAAAATGTTGGATGATTATTCTAAAAGAAATAACATTATTCGAGATTATGGGTAATTATACAAGAGTCTATTTCAAAAACGAAAAACCATTAATTTACAAATCATTAAATCAAATAGAGGCACAGTTACCAGCAAGTTTTTTTAGAGTAAATAGACAACAAATTATTAATTTAAAAGAAATCCAAAAAGTAACACCTTGGTTTAATGGCAAGTTAAAAATACTTTTAAATAATGCTGTTGAAGTTGAAACTTCTCGACGACAAGCATTAAAATTTAGACAAGAATTAGGGTTTTAAAGGGTTACATATAAAAGTTGGAGACTATCTAATAAAAAATTATTAATTTTACTTGATTTTATCAATTCTTTTCTCGTAATTTACAACATGTTTCAATAAAACATTGAAACGATTTTATATATAATTGTTACCTGCAATTACCAAAAAATGAACAACAAAATTTTAATAATCTTATTTTTATACATAAATATTTCGGCTTGTGCTCAAAAAGAAAAACCGATTAATAAAAAGGAAATTAAAGAAGACCTAAATGAAATTTTGACTGAAATAAAAGACAATTATATCTATCTAAATGAAAAAGATACTGATTTAGATTGTATCAAAGAAAAGTACACCAAAAAAATCGATTTCATTAAATCAGAAGAAGAAGTTGTTTTGTTTTTCGAGTACTTATTGGACGAATTTTACGACAGTCATATAACATTAAATACCAACCGAAAATCATCATTTAGATTAAACTCACCTATTCACTCTAAAACTGAAAATGGAAAAACAATAATTATCAATGTTTGGCAAAATCAAATTGAGAACCTAACAGAGAATATTATTGGAGCGGAAATTTTAAAA
>JAMONN010000148.1 GCA_027065775.1 Flavobacteriaceae bacterium
TTTCGGCAATAATAGTTGGTTTAGCAACAAAAATGCCTAATTACGAAATGAATTTTAGGTTTATTGGTTACGTAAAATTATGGGTATTAGCGACAATTTGGGTGGTTATTAATATTGTTTTAATGCATAATGGTAATGAAGGCGGAAAATTTGCACATTTAGGTGGTGCTTTAATTGGTTTTTTCTTGACTAAATATTTTTCTAGTTATAATAATGCAAGTAGTTTTTCGTTTGTTAGAACAAAGCGAACGAATTTAAAAACGGTTTATAGAAAATCGGATTCTAATCTTTCTAATCATCAAAAAGATAATTTAAAACAACGGAAAATTGACACATTACTAGATAAAATAAGTAAATCTGGTTACGAAGTACTTACTGAAGATGAAAAGAATTTTTTAGATTCGGTTAGCAAAAATTAATATGAAAAATTTATCTCTCCTAAATAAATTGATTTATTTTGTCAATTATATTTTCGCAATTTTATTATTGTTTGGGTTTGTATTGCCATATATTAGTCCGAGTGTTTTCCCAAAATTAGTAGTTTTTAGTTTAACTGTTCCTGTTTTATTTATCATTAACATTCTATTTGTTTTATATTGGTTAATTCAATTAAAAAAGCAAATCATACTTTCGGCTATGTGTTTGTTACTTGGTATTTTTGTTTCTTCTCCATTTTTTAAAATTAGTAAAAAAGTGACAAAAAGTAATAATGAAATTACTATCATGAACTACAATGTTCGAATTTTTAATGCATATAATTGGTTAAAAGATAAAGATATTCCAACAAAAATAGAAGAATTTGTTGCTTCCGAAAAGCCAACTATTTTATGTGTTCAAGAATACCATACAAAAGGCGAAAATTTATTCGATTTTAAATATAAACATGTTGTTAAAAGTACAACAGCAAGAAATTTTGGTCAAGCAATTTACTCTAACTATAAAATAGTAAATAAAGGTTCTTTAAATTTTAAAGGAACAAGTAACAATGCAATTTTTATTGACATTTTAAAAGGTTTAGACACCTTGCGTATCTATAATTTACATATGCAAAGTTTAGGTTTAAATCCTGAAAAAGAAGAAATTACTCACAAAAATTCTGAAAAATTAATAAATAGATTATCACAACAATTTTTAAAACAACAAAAACAGGTTGCTATTGTTTTAGATCATCAAAAAAAATGTAATTACCCAATGATTGTAAGTGGTGACTTTAATAACACTGCTTATTCTTGGACTTATAAAAATTTAAAAGGCAATATGCATGATTCCTATTTAAAATCTGGTGATGGTTTTGGTAAAACTTTCGAAATAAATAAATTTCCTATGCGAATAGATTTCATTTTTGCAGATAAAATTCTTCAAATAAACGAACACAAAAATTATTCGGTTAAGTATTCAGATCATTATCCTATAATGGCGAGAATTGGTTTAGATTAATCTTCAATAATTATTGTACCATTTTTAGTTCCGTAATCAAAAGTATCAAAAATAATATTATTGCCACTACTATTTATTAAACTCATATTACTGATAGTAAAAGTAGCAAGGTAACTTAGTGTGTGGATGTTAATAGAAGTAGTATTTGGAACTATAAGTGGTACGGAAACATTACTGTCTAAATAATTAGCAAGAGATTCATTTATAGTTAAAACACCATCGCCATCATCATCATTATCTAAATAATTTGGTGTGTTATCGCCATCTGTATCCGTAAATATTGGTTCATCATTTTCATCTAACGGCACTTCATTTCTGGTTAAAATTCCGTCGCCATCATCATCATCATCATAATAATTAGGAAAACCATCTTCATCAATATCCGCTTCATTTATAGTAGTATCAGGATTATCCACAATAGCACTATCTTCTTCAACACGATCGTTATCATCTCTGGTAATAATATTTGTAACATTTAAAGTACCACTACCCGACCATTCTTGCTGAATAATTGGTGTAGAAGGCGGAATTTCATTACAAAAATAAGTCGCAGTTACGCCATCATTAAAAATCCTGTAATTAATCGCATCAATTAATTCTAATGTGGTAGTATCTTCAGTTAAAACATTATTATTTGGTAATTCAAAAAACAATGCTTCGGTTTCATTAATTTTAAACAAAACTAAATCGCCACAATCATTTATATCTTGCGAACTAAAGTCTAAACTTGGTATGTCAAAATCACCATCATTACAAGAGAAAACAAAGACCAAAATAACAATAAAGATAACTATTTTTTTCATATTAAAAATTCTTATTTGTTACAAAAATAAATTTTTCAGAAGTAATAAAGTATAAAAATATGCTAAAGTTTTAATCATTTAAAGACATTCTATATGTAAAGACGTTTTGCATGCAAAGACATTTTACATGTAAAGACGTTTTGCAAAACGTCTTTACTTGATTATTTTTACAGTTTTACGTCTTTGTGACTTTGCTAGAGAAAAAATAAAATAATACCTTACCTTTGCCGTATAATGAACAAAATATATTTAGATAACGCAGCAACTACACCAATTGACAAAGAGGTTGTTTCTATTATTTCTGAGGTGATGACTACCACATTTGGCAATCCATCATCAACACATCAATTTGGTAGAAAAGCAAAATCTTTAGTAGAAACTGCTCGAAAAAAAATTGCAAATCACTTTAATGTAACAGCAAGCGAAATTGTTTTTACTTCGGGCGGCAGCGAAGCAGATAACCTTATATTAATAAATTCTGTTGTTAATTTAGGCGTAAAACGAATTGTTTCTTCTAAAATAGAACATCATGCGGTAACACATACCTTAGATTATTTATCTGAAAAATATGGTGTTTTAGTAGAATTTGTAAACGTTAGCCATAATAGCGAAATAGATTATACCCATTTACAAACATTATTATCTAACTCCAACAATAAAACATTGGTTAGTTTAATGTATGTAAATAATGAACTAGGTACGTTATTAGATTTAAATAAAGTTTGCGAATTATGTAAAGAGAATAATGCTTTATTTCATTCGGATACGGTACAAGCAATCGGGCATTTTAAAATAGATTTGCAAAAAACACCAGTAGATTTTATAGTTGCTTCTGCACATAAATTTCATGGTCCAAAAGGTGTTGGTTTTGGTATTCTAAAAAAAGGATTCGGAATAAAACCAATATTATTAGGTGGCGAACAAGAAAGAGGCGCAAGAGCAGGAACCGAAAACGTACCAAATATTGCAGGTTTAGAATTTGCATTGTCAAAATCTTTAGAAAATTTAGAAGCAGAACAAGAATACATTACTAAGTTAAAAGTATATTTTATAGACAAATTAAAAGAAAATTTTAAAGATCTTGCGTTTAACGGAATTTCAAATGATTTAGAAAAAAGTTCTTATATAATACTTAATGTGCGTTTTAATAAAGAATTACCAATGTTACTTTTTAGTTTAGACTTAAAAGGGATCGCGGTTTCTGGCGGTTCTGCTTGTCAAAGTGGTAGTAATAAAGGTTCGCATGTATTAAATGAAATTTTAACTGCTGAAGAAGCAATGAAATCTTCCGTTAGATTTTCTTTTAGTAAATACAATACCTTAGAAGAATTAGATTATGTAATTGAAACTTTAAAAGAATTAATTTTATAGTGGAAAATCGTATTTTGCTGATAAAAATTTCATGCAAAGCCGCAAAGAAAAAAACGCTAAGAACGCTAAGAGAATTTCAATAATAAATAATATATTTCAATACAAAATTTTCTAATTACCATATTAATAAATTAAATAACATTTAGTGTCTAAAAAAACAAAAAACATAGTAGGAATAATACCTGCAAGATTTGGTTCAACAAGATTAGAAGGAAAACCTTTGGTTGATATTTGTGGCAAAACAATGATTCAACTTGTTTATGAACAAGTAAAAAAAGCAATCAATCATGTTGTTGTAGCAACAGATGACAAACGTATTTTTGATGAAGTTTTAAGTTTTGGAGGCAAAGTAGTAATGACTTCAAAAAATCATTCTACAGGTACAAACCGTTGTTTAGAAGCATTTGAAATAATACAAAAAACCGAAACTGAAAAAATAGATGTTATTCTAAACATACAAGGTGATGAACCTCTTTTAGAACCTACACAAATTAAAGAATTAATTTCTTGTTTTGAGGACGAAAAAACAGAGTTAGCAACACTAATTATTCCAACAAATAAAAAAGAAGAATTAAACACAGGTGTGTTTGTGGTTATTGATAATAATAACTTTGCATTATATTTTAGCAGAGCAGTTATTCCTTTTATTAGAGATGAAAATAAAGAAGATTGGCATACAAAAAACACCTATTACAAACACGTTGGTATGTATGGATTTTCGCCTAAAGCATTAAAAAAATTCGCGGATTTAAATCAAACAAACCTTGAAAATTGTGAGAAATTAGAGCAATTACGTTGGTTAGAAAATGGTAATAAAATCAAGATTGCTAAAACTTTACACAATTCTATTCCTGTAGATACGTTAGAAGATGTAAAGAAAGTGATTAACATTATTAGTAATAGATAATAGTTTTTATTACTTTTGCAGAAATACTCAAATTTAATTACCTCATGAGATTACAAAAACTAACTTTCTATATTTCAATAATAACATTACTTTTTACTTCTTGCGATTCTAATGTAGAAATTAACGTACCATTTATTGAACCTCCAGTTTTGTCTAACTTTCAAGTAGATTTTGATGGAGAAACTTGGGTTGCAGAAACTAAAACAGCAACAATTTTAGATGGCATAATAACAATTACTGCAAAGGCTAATGAAGACAAGGAAATTGTAATTATTAATATATTAAATGATCAAGTAGACACTTACAATATTGCTGTAGGTCAAGATGTTGCTAGTATTTCGTATAATAATACCGATGAGGAATTTGGTTTATTTGAATCCGATCCAGAATTATTAGGTAGAATTGATTTAAATGAAAATGACACTGAAAACCAATTATTATCAGGTACATTTTTCTTTAACGGAAAAGGCACAATGCAAATACAACAATTTGAAGATGATGGAGTTACGCCTCTTTTAGAAGAAGTGGTCAACCCAGATACAGGTGATATAACATTTGAAGAAGTTTTCATTACAGAAACTAAAGAATTTATTAATGGTATTTTTACACATATCTTATACTCTACCAATACTGTAGTTGATCCAGATCCAGATCCGCCAGTAAATAATAATGAATTTTTCATTAAAATAGATGGTGTTGAATTTGTGGAAACTTCATTAACAGCCGTAAAAACAATAGAAGATGATTTAGAATTAATTATTATTACTGCAACACGTGGTAGTGATGAAATAATATTAAAAATACCTGCGGATACATTTACTTCAAATAGAAGATTAAAATCAACAATAGATAATGTTACGCAAGATGCCGCTATTTCTTATACAGAATCTTCATCTCAAGTATTTTTTCCTGCAGAAGATCCTGATGGTGTAATTGGAAATTTTGTAGGAATTTCAATTCACAATACAGGTACAAATAGAATAGAAACTAGTAGTGATAATAGTATATTTAAATTTTATTCTGTTTTAAATGGTGGCATAGAAGTTAGAAAATTTACCGAAGGTTCGTTTTCTGTCACTTACACAGAATAACTCTATTAACTTAACGTTAAATAAATTACAAATATGTTTGGGAAACCAAACATATTTTGTTTTAACTATTTAAAATATATTAAAACAGAGATTTATAAATAATTGTTTTTTTTATAATTAACCAATCGGCGAAATATTTAAGTAATCAAATTCCGTGTAATTTGTGAAATTTGTGTCCTTTAATTTTTATATGACTGAAAGTTACTTTTGTTTTATAATTAATCGTTAAATCAGCAGTATAAAAAATTACAAAAAACTATATTTGCTTTTTCAATAAATAATGTCCAAAAAGATAGATAACTTAAATCCGATAGATTACATACTTATTAAAGGTGCTGCTTTGCATAACCTTAAAAAGGTAGATATGGCAATACCTAGAAATAAGTTAATTGTAATTACAGGTTTAAGTGGTTCGGGTAAATCTAGTTTAGCATTCGACACTTTGTATGCCGAAGGTCAAAGACGTTATGTAGAAAGTTTATCGAGTTATGCAAGGCAATTTTTAGGCAAACTACATAAACCGAAAGTAGATTATATTAAAGGTATTTCGCCAGCAATTGCAATTGAACAAAAGGTAAATAGTACAAACCCTAGATCTACTGTTGGTACTTCTACAGAAATTTACGATTATCTTAAATTATTATTTGCGAGAATTGGTAAAACATATTCGCCTAAATCTGGTAAAGAAGTAAAGAAAGATAAAGTTTCTGATGTTGTTAATTTTATTGAAAAATTAAGCGAAAAAACAAAACTGTTACTTTTAGCGCCAATAAATTTAACGACAACTAAAAACATAGATGTTTACCTTAATGTCTTATTGCAACAAGGTTATTCTAGAATTAAAATTGATGAAGACATCGAAAGGTTAAAAACACCTTTCGCTAAAGATTTTATTAAGAAAGCAACCAAAGCAAAAAAACTATATTTGGTAGTAGACAGAGTTGTATTGCAACATAATGAAGACTTTTTTAATCGTTTAGCAGACTCTATTCAGACTACTTTTTATGAAGGAAAAGGATTGTGTACAATTCACAATTTATCCGATAATAAACAGCAAGAATTTAGTAATAAATTCGAATTAGATGCAATTAAATTCTCTGAACCTAATACGCATTTTTTTAGTTTTAATAATCCGTATGGTGCCTGTCCTAAATGTGAAGGTTATGGAAACATTATTGGTATCGATAAAGATTTAGTTATACCAAATACATCACTTTCGTTTTACGAAGATGCCATTGTGCCATTTAAAACCGAACGATTCAAAGATTATAAAGATGGTATCATTGATAATGCTAATAAATTCGATTTCCCTATTCATAAACCTTATTTTGAACTCACAAAAGAGCAAAAAGAAATACTTTGGACAGGCAATGAATATTTTAATGGTTTAAATCATTTCTTTGATTACATCGAAAAAAAATCTTATAAAATTCAGTTTAGAGTAATGTTATCACGTTATCGTGGTAAAACAAAATGTACTGGTTGCGAAGGAAAACGCTTACGTAAAGAAACCGATTATGTAAAAATCGCAAAGAAAAATATTTCCGATTTAATCGAATTACCATTAGATGAATTATTAGATTTTTTCAAAAATTTAGTCTTAGATAAATATGATGCCAAAATTGCAAAGCGTCTTTTAATAGAAATTAATAGCAGATTAAAATTTTTAAATGACGTTGGGTTAAATTATCTGACTTTAAATAGAGGTTCAAACACACTTTCTGGTGGCGAATCACAACGTATTAATTTAGCTACTTCTTTAGGTAGTTCCTTAGTTGGTTCTATGTATATTTTAGACGAACCAAGTATTGGTCTGCACCCAAAAGATACCGAAAAATTAATTGTAGTGCTGAAAAATCTACGTGATTTAGGGAATACTGTTATTGTAGTAGAACACGATGAAGACATTATGAAACAAGCGGATTATATTTTTGATATTGGTCCAGAAGCAGGTTTTTACGGTGGTGAATTAGTTGCGGAAGGCAATTATAAACAAATCTTAAAATCGGATAGTTTAACAGCAAAATATCTTAACGGAAAATTAGAAATTGAAGTTCCTAAAAAAAGAAGGAAAACTAAAAATTATATAGAAGTTTTTGGCGCTAGAGAAAATAACTTAAAAAATATAGATGTTAAGTTTCCGTTACAATGTTTAACTGTGGTGACAGGTGTTTCAGGTTCAGGTAAAAGTACTTTAGTTAAAAATATTTTATATCCTGCAATTCATAAAAAATTGCATCAATACAGCGATAAAATTGGCGAGTTTACAAAATTAAAAGGCGATATAGCTACCATACAAGAAATTGAATTTGTAGATCAAAACCCAATTGGTCGCTCAAGTCGTTCAAATCCTGTTACTTATATAAAAGCCTACGATGACATAAGAGCATTATTTGCAAATCAGCAATTATCTAAAATACGTAATTATAAACCTAAACATTATTCATTTAATGTAGAAGGTGGCAGATGTGAAACTTGTAAAGGCGACGGAAGAGTTACCGTTGAAATGCAATTTATGGCAGATGTGCATTTAACTTGTGATACTTGTAAAGGCAAACGATTTAAAAAAGAAGTTTTAGAAGTTAAAATATTCGACAAATCCATTTCTGATGTTTTAAGTTTGACTGTAGACGAAGCAATTGATTTTTTTATTAGTATTGAAAATTCTAAGATTGTAAAGAAAATAAAACCATTGCAAGATGTAGGATTAGGTTATGTACAATTAGGCCAATCTTCTTCCACTCTTTCTGGTGGCGAAGCACAACGAATTAAACTAGCTTCTTTTTTAATAAAAGGATCTAATGCAAACAAAACCTTATTTATTTTTGATGAACCAACTACAGGTTTGCATTTTCATGACATTAAAAAATTGTTAAAATCTTTTAATGCATTAATAGAAAAAGGGCATTCCATTATTGTGGTAGAGCATAATATTGATTTAATTAAATCCGCAGACTATATTATAGATTTAGGTTTAGAAGGCGGAAAAAAAGGTGGAAACTTACTTTTTCAAGGAAGTCCAGAAGATTTAGTTAAAATTGAAAAGTCTTTTACAGCGACATATTTAATGGATAAAATTTAGGGTTTTACTGAAAATTTACTAAATATAATCCATTAAAAATTCAACTTCAAAATTAGCGCTTAAACATAGATAACCTGAATTGTAAATACTTTATCAACGTTTGTATATGAATAGTAGCGGATTTCAAGGCACTTACCTTTCAATTTATTACTACACTTTGTTCAAAGATACAAACTTTGAATTTAGTACAAAAACCGCAATTACGTTTACATTTTGTTAGCAACTGGCTATTTTTCTATTTCTATATTCCATTCAAATCCTTTTAATCTATTTGCTACAGTTATCAATGTATTCATTATTTCTCTTTCATTTGGAAATTCTCCAAAGACTAATTTCTTGAATTCATTTTCATAAGTAGTTTTAATTTCATTCCAAATATTTTTTGTGTCGGAAAATATAATGGCTTTTGTAGGATGGTTTGACAACCATTTATTATTACTTTTAAAACTTAACACATCATCATTTGCTACTTTTAATAACATATTATCAAATTTCTCTGAATTGAAAAAGGCATTAAGTTCAATATCTTTTAAAATCATATGAATATCATAAGCGTGTCTTATTTTAAGGCGTAAATCGTTAACAGGATTTTCTGTGTAAGAAAATCGAACTAAACTCATTATCTTTTCACAAAGAGTTCTTTTGGGACTTAATACTAAAACATCAAAAGGATTCATATTGTATTCCTCTATTATTTCTAATTGATTGGTTTGAATCATCATTTCGTAAATGAAAGAACTAACAATTCCTTTTGCGTAAGGCTCAAAATTTCCTAACCAAGATGATTCAATAATAACAATATCTCTTATTTGTCCAAAATCATTATCAAAGTTTTTGTCATAATTATGTGCTGTTTTTCGAATCATTCCCATTTTATTGGTAATTTCATCAATATGTGTTTCTGGGATTACACTTTCTACACACTTAGATATTTTTTTGAGTTTTGTTTTTAGTTGATTATTCGTTTCTCCATCCTTTCGTAATACGACTAAATCAATATCTTCTGAAAATCTTTCTATCAAGTGATTACATTTTGATAATGCTGTTCCTCCTTTGAAAATGGTTTCTTTTCCTATGTCATTTTTGAAAATTGTAAACAATGCGAGTGTTACCCAATAATCTTTTTCAATATAAATATCTAAAATTCCTTTTTGTTGAGCAGTAAATCGAATTGCTTGTTTAAATAACGCTATATTTTCGTGTAACCTCATTGAATATTCCAGTTTTTAATGTTTGGTAAAGTCTTTTTTGATACGGAAAGTTTGTAAGTAGTAATAGGATTTAAAGTCTTTTTTAAAATTTCTGTTGATGCGGTGCAATTAATATTTTCTAATAAAGCACCAAGTAAAGCACGAGTTGATGGCGGATAATTTAAAGCCAATTTCATCATTAAATTAATTTTTTTGTTTGATAATTTTTTTAAAATTGACATTAATCGACTACAAGAAAAATCTATTGTTGCATCTGGTATTCTTTTGATATATCGTATAGCATCTAATAATTTTAGCAATGGGATATTTTCTTTTGTAATT
>JAMONN010000149.1 GCA_027065775.1 Flavobacteriaceae bacterium
AGAAAATTCAAAATTTAAACATTTCAAAATTTGAAAAACCTAAAGAAATTTATTTTATTCCTAAATTTGTAAGAACAACTACCAATAAAATAGACAGAAAAAATACTTGGAAATTATTACATTTTTAAATAAAAATCTTTCACCAAATTAATATATTCACTTGTATATTGATGTCTTTCAATTTCAATAGTTAATTCTGAAATCTCTACTTTGTTTGGTTTAAAAGAAAATTCCAATAAACTTCTTTTAATATCAGAATTTTCAGTTCCTTTTACTCTAGTGATTTTATTAATATATAATTTATTTATTGAAGCATTTTCTATGAAATCAACTTCCTCTTTAAAAGGAATTATCACAGAAAAAATACCGTCTTTAGATAATAATTTAGAAACTGAAAGTAATAATTCATCAAATGGTAAGGAAGAAGTGGATCTTGCTTTGTTACGAGATGCGTCTTCTGATAAATAATTTTCGTTATAAAATGGTGGATTAGAAACAATTAAATCATAAGTATCTTCAATTTCTTCGACAAACTCTTTTAAAGATGTGTGATAACAGAATAATCGGTCAGACCAATCGGAATTTTCAAAATTCTCCACACATTCTTCATAAGCATTTGGTTCTATTTCGATAGCATCAATGAGTTCCGCATTGCTTTTTTGTGCTAGTTGTAAGGCGATTAAACCTGTGCCAGAACCAATATCTAAAATAGAATACGGTTTGTTTTTAAGCGAAGTCCAAGCGCCAAGCAGCACACCATCTGTACCTACTTTCATAGCAGATTTTTCCTGCTTTATTTCAAACTCTTTAAATTTAAAAGGCATGGATTAATCTTCTAAATACATGTCGATTAATCCTTCTGGTGTATTAACAACAATTTCTTTTTTATCACGATTTACATTAATCAAAAATTTATCAATCATCGGAATTAATATTTCCTTTTTATCTTTATTTTCTAAAATAAATAAGACTTGTGCTGTTGTATCGTTTATTGATTTTATTGTACCAACTTCTCCTAATTGCTCATCTATTATTTTAAAACCAATAACTTCATGATAATAAAACTTATTACCCTCTAATTTAGGCAACATAGTTAAAGGTAAATAAACTGGTTTTTTAAGAATAGCATTCGCATCATCTTCATTCTTAATGTCTTCAAAACCTACACGTAATTGATTTCCTTTTTGCAATAAGGTACTTTCAATAAAAAATGGCAATAGTTTATTATTCATTTCCACAAACACAGAATCTAAGTTAGCATATAACTCTGGTTCATCGGTGTCTAATTTAATTACTACTTCACCTTTATAACTGTGCTTACGAACAATCAAACCTAAATAAAAACAATCTTCTTTTTTCATAATTACTACCAAATAAAAACCTCACAAATTTATAAATTTATGAGGTTTAAATGTATTAAATAAATTTTAAATTTATTCTTCTTCGTTACTTGCAGTTTCTTCGCTATCGTTTGCCGTTTCTTCAGAAACTTCTTCAACAGGTTCATTTGCTTTTACTCTTGCTTCGTTTACTGCTTTTTCTGCAGCTAAAACTTTTGCTTTTGCATCTACTTTTGCTTTTGCAAGACCTTCTTCTTTAGTAGTTACTAAACCTGATTTCTGATCTAACCAAGCTTTGAATTTTTCTTCTGCTTGCTCTTCAGTTAATGCACCTTTACGAACACCACCTGCTAAATGATTTTTTAACATTGCACCTTTATAAGATAATAAAGTTCTTGCAGTGTCTGTTGGTTGTGCACCGTTTTGTAACCATACAACAGCTTTATCTATATCTAATTCTACAGTTGCTGGGTTTGTATTTGGATTGTAAGTTCCTATTTTTTCTAATAGTTTACCATCTCTTTTTGAACGTGCATCTGCTGCTACGATCCAATAAAATGGTTTGCCTTTTCTACCGTGTCTTTGTAATCTAATTTTTACTGGCATAATTTGTTAAATTTTAAGGTTCTCGACCTTGGTTTTTAATATTAATTTATAAAATAAAACTTCACCAAAAAGGTGAAGTTTTGTGGGCGATGAGGGATTCGAACCCCCGACCCCCTCGGTGTAAACGAGGTGCTCTGAACCAACTGAGCTAATCGCCCTTGTAATGCGAGTGCAAATATAAGCGAGTTTTTTAATCTGACAAGTATAAAGTAAAAAAAAATGATTTTTTTTTAAATTATTTCTGCAACAACAAATGTACTTCCGCCAATATAAATTATATCTTGCGTTTTTACAGCATCTAAAGACATTTTATATGCCTGATTTACAGAAGAATATTCCTCTCCTACTAGATTAAACTTATTTGCTTTTTCTTTTAATAATTTTGCACTCATTCCTCTCGGAATATCTGGTTTACAAAAATAAAATAATGCTTTTTTTGGAAATAATGGTAATATTATATCTAAATCCTTATCATTTACAACTCCTAAAACTATATGTAACTTCCGATAATTTTCATTTCTTAACTGTTCTAACACATAAGTCAGTCCTTCTTTATTATGTGCTGTGTCACAAATTACTCTTGGTTTTTCTTGTAATATTTGCCATCTGCCCTTTAAATTTGTATTTTTAACTACGTTTAATAAACCGTTTTTAATGTTTTCTTTAGTAACCTTTAATCCTAACTCACTAATTACTTCAATAGTTTGGATAGTTGTTTTAATATTATATTTTTGATAACTACCTATTAAATCCGATTTTAATATTTCCTTTATATTTTCGGATGCATAATAAAGTGTAGAACTATTTTTAGTTGCTGTATTTTCGAAAACATTAGTTGTTTCTTTTTGTTTTTCTCCAATAATAATTGGAATGTTTTTTTTTATAATACCTGCTTTTTCAAAAGCAATTTCCTCTAAAGTATTGCCTAACATTTGCGTATGATCTAAACCAATATTTGTAATTACCGAAATTATTGGTGTTATAATATTGGTGGAATCTAATCTGCCACCTAAACCAACTTCTATAATTGCAATATCTACTTTTTGTTTTGCGAAATACTCGAATGCCAAACCAACGGTCATTTCAAAAAAAGAGAGTTTTTGTTTTTCTAAAAATTCTTTATTTCTTTTGATGAAATTAGTAATACAATTCTTACGAATTGGGTTTCCGTTAATTCTAATTCTCTCTGTAAAATCTTTTAAATGTGGTGATGTATATAAACCAACTTTATAACCTTGCTCTTGCAATATTGAAGCAAGCATGTGACTAGTTGAACCTTTTCCGTTAGTACCTGCTACATGAATGGATTTGAATTGTTTTTCAGGATTACCTAAATATTCTGAAAGAGCCAAAATATTAGTTAGATTTTTTTTAAATGCTGTTTTCCCTTGCCTTTGATACATTGGCAGTTTGGAAAACATCCAGTTTAAGGTTTGCTGGTAAATAGTTGTCTTTGGTCTTTGGACTTTAGTTTTTGAATTCATATTTATTCACCCAAACTAAAATTCACCACTACAAAACCTGTTTGCGTTGTTGGTGCATTAGAATCTGAATTAAATTTATAAGATTGGGCAGTTCTTTTTGCAGCGGCATTTAAACAAGGGTCATCACTTTGTGTAATTTCTGTTTTGGTAACCAAACCACTTCTATTTACGGTTATTTTAACCACAACCTTTCCTTCTTCATTACAATCTTGCGGGAATTTTTTATTTGATTTTTTATTTCGACCATTTAATCCGAAACCTGAACCATTTCCACTTCCGCCACCATAATAAGAACTTGCATACGGATTACCATTTATATCACCTTGATTGCCGTTTGTATCTGAATCGCCATCGCCATTGTTAGAAGTACCTTCGTTCTCTGGTCCATTAAGTATGCTGTTTAAAGCATCACTAGTTGCTTGATCTGGTTTTGGTTTAGGCTTTGGTTTCGGTTTTGCAGGTTTTGTTTCTACTGGTTTTGAAACAGGCTCTGTTGGTTTAGTAACTGGTTTATTATTTACAACAGGTGCTTCTTCAGTTTCTTGAGTAATTACTTCTTCTGGTTCTGTTTCTTGAGGCGTATCTTCTACAGGTTGTTCTTCTACAATTTCCTCTTCTTGCTGTTCTTCCTGCTGCTCTTCTTCTTGTTTTTCTGGTTGCGTTTTTACATCTTCTGTCGAAGTTGTATTATCGCCTTTCCCAGCATCGGTATAACCAAAATTAATCTCAACACCATATTCATCTGGTGGATCTTTATATGGCAATCCGCCTACAAATAGAATTAATATCAATAATAATAACATTAAAATAGTTGTTATTACTGCTGATTTTCTTTTATGCTCTGTATCTAGTATTTTCATTTTTATTTTCACGCAGATAAGCGCAGATTTAATTTGATCTAACGGCTAAAGATGATTTAATTTTGTGTTTATTAGCAATATTCATTATATATATATATCACATTTTCTATTTTACACTTTCTCCAATTTTAATTGTAATAAATGTATTCATTTAAGCATTACTTTGTTCTAACTGCTAAAGAAGATTTTATTCTGTTTCTATTAGCAATATCCATTACAAAAACGGTATGTTTCATTTTAACATTTTCTTCAATTCTTAGGGTTAAAGTTCTACTTCTTCCCTTACCTACTTTATTTAGTATTTCTCTTTCTAATTGGCTTTTCCTAACTTTTTTACGATCCACATAATATTCCAAGTTATTGGTAACACTCACGGTTACACTTTTACTTTGTGTCGTTTTACTAGAAGATTTTGGCAATAATAAGTCAATCGCTTCTGCTGAAACTAAAGTTGAAGCAATCATAAAAAAGATTAATAATAGGAATACAATATCTGTCATTGATGACATATTGAATTCTGGTGTTACTTTATTTCGTCCTCGTATGTTCATAGTCTATAGTTTTTGGTCTTTGGTCTCTAGTGTGATTGGTCTAATGACCAAAAACTATAGACAAACGACTATTATATTGGTTCATTCAACAAATCTAAGAACTCTACCGATTGTGCTTCCATCTGATAAACGACTTTATTGGTTTTTACCACTAAATGATTGTATGCAATATAAGCAACAATACCTACTACTAAACCACCAACTGTGGTTGTCATTGCAGTATATAAACCATCTGCCATTGTCTTAATATCTATAGAACCGCCAGCATTTGCAATTTCAAAAATAGAGATTATCATGCCAATTACAGTTCCTAAAAATCCAATCATTGGCGCAACCCCTGAAATGGTCGCTAATACACTTACGTTTTTTTCTAGACGATATATTTCTAATCTACCTGCATTTTCAATAGCTGTATTTATATCTTCCAAAGGTTTTCCTATTCTTGAAATTCCTTTTTCTATCAATCTTGCAGTACTCGATTTTGTTTGTTGTGCACATAACATTTTTGCCGCATCAACCTTACCTCTAAGTACGTTGTCTTTAATTTGACTCATGAAATTTTTATCTACTTTAGAAGCCGCTTTTATAGCAAAAAGTCTTTCAAAATAAAGAAATATTGCAATTACTAAAAGAAGGAATAATAATGCCATGATTATCTTTCCACCTGTGCCGCCTTCCATAATTAAATTATAGATAGATAATGTTTTTTCATTATCTGATGCTTCTTGAAGCAATATTTTTTTAGTTTGTAAGAATATAAAAAGGTTCATCTAAATTATTTAGTTTGATTATTTAACGTTTAAAAATACTTTAAATTGTTTATAAGGACTCCATAAATAATAAGAGAACATATCCGCACACAAAACCAATTGCTGCTAACCAAGTGATTTTTTTAAAATACCAAATAAAATCAATTTTCTCCATACCCATTGCCGCAACACCTGCCGCCGAACCAATGATTAACATACTTCCACCTGTTCCTGCAGAATAGGCGATTAAATGCCATAATGAGGCATCCATTGGTTGGTTATACATTCCCATAGAGGCTGCAACTAAAGGTACATTGTCTATAATTGCCGACAAAACTCCTAATAATAAAATTACAAAACTTTGATTAGGAATTGCTTCATTTAATATTTCGGCTAAATAACGTAATGTTCCAACTTGCTCTCCATTAGCAGTAACTCCATAAACGAGTGTTTCTAATGCTGCAACAGCCATAAGAATACCTAAGAAAAATAAAATACTTGACATTTCAATCCTCGATAATGCTTTATGAGGTGAATATAGGTGTTTTCTTTCTTCGGTAAAATCTTCTTCAGGATGAATATATTCTGAAACCAACCAAACAACACCTAAACCTAACATCATACCAATATATGGTGGCAAGTGCGTAATGGTTTTAAAAATTGGTACAAAAACAATCATACCTAAACCTAGAAACAACATTTTTTTACTACTTAATAAACGATGTCCTTCTTCGTCATCATCTTTAATATCTACATCAATATTTCCTTGAAATGCAGGTAAAAATCCAGCAACTATTGTTGGTACAACAACTGCCACTATAGAAGGTAATATTAATCTTTCTACTAAATGTAATGCAGAAACTTTTTTACCAATCCAAAGCATTGTAGTGGTAACATCACCAATTGGAGACCAAGCACCACCAGCATTTGCAGCAATAACAATTAAACCCGCAAACCATAATCGATCTGTTTTATTTGGCACTAATTTTCTTAACAAAGTAATTAATACTATAGTTGCAGTCAAATTATCTATAATTGCAGATAATATAAATGCTAAAATTGCCATTATCCATAATAATTTTTTCTTGCTTTTTGCTTTAATCCAACCTTTAATAATATCAAACCCTTTATGTAAATCAATGATTTCAACAATGGTCATCGCACCAATTAAAAATATTAATATTTCTGCTGTTTTACCTAAATGATGTAATAGTAAATTACTAAATCCTTCTTCTGCATGCTCACCTCCATTTAAGAAATTAAAAACTTGATTATGTCCATCAATCACATCAAACCATCCTTGATGAAAACCTATAGCTAATAATGCCCACATACATGCTGCCATTAAAAGTGCGGGGACAGTTTTATCCATTTTTAATGGATGCTCTAAGGTGATACCAATGTATCCGAAAACAAATATAAATATTATTAATGCTGTCATGTTTTTTATTGTTTAATTGTTGATTTAGTATTAATCATTATTAGTTAAACTAATTTTTTTAATGCAATTTCAAAAGCTGTTTTGCAAATGTCTTTTTTACTTGAATTTAAGTTATGTACTTTTTGAATAGCGTTTTTAATTATATTGGACGTATCTTCAAAAATTGCTTTATCTGTCATTGGTAAATCGATCCTGTTTTCCATAAAATAAGCGAAAACTCTAGCGATACCACAATTAGAAATAAAATCTGGCAACAAACTTACTTGTTTATCTGTATATTCCATAATTGGTCCAAAGAAAATTTCTTTATCTGCAAACGGAACATTTGCACCTGGAGAAATTACTTCTAAACCAGTTTCAATCATTTGTGAAATTTGATCTTTGGTTATTAATCTTGAAGCTGCTGCAGGAATAAAAATTTCGGTTTGTAATTTCCAAACTTTTTCGTTCATTTCTTCAAACGAAATCATATTATCGGAAACTAAAGTATTACCATCTTTATTTCTAAATAACTCAGTCATTTCTTCTAAAGTGAAACCATCTTCATTAATTATACCGCCAACTCTATCTATAATACCAACTACTTTTGCACCTAATTGTGTTAAATAATATGCTGCACCAGAACCTACATTACCAAAACCTTGTACAATCGCTCTCTTACCTTTAATAGAACCGCCGTAAATATCATAATAATGTCTTACTGCTTCTACAACGCCATAACCAGTTAACATATCTGCAACTGTATATTTTTTACTTAAATCTGGTGTGTAATTTGTGTCTTCTAAAACTTTTATCACACCCATTCTTAATTGACCAATTCGGTTAATTTTATCTGCTTCGGTTGGTTTAAAATGACCGTTAAATATTCCTTCTTGCGGATGCCAAACACCACAACTCTCGGTAATTGGTATTACATCATGTATTTCATCTACATTTAAGTCGCCACCAGTACCATAATAGTGCTTTAATAATGGTGTAACTGCTTTATACCAACGTTCTAAAACTCCCTTTTTTCTTGGATCGTGTGGATCAAAATTAATACCTGATTTTGCACCACCAATTGCTGGTCCTGAAACGGTAAATTTTACTTCCATTGTTTTTGCAAGCGAAAGTACTTCGTTCATATCTAAACCTTTACGCATTCTTGTGCCGCCACCAGCAGCACCACCACGTAAAGAATTTATAACTGTCCAACCTTCTGCTTCGGTTTCTTGATCTTGCCAATGAAACACTATTTCTGGTTTTTTATTTTCGTATTTTTTGAGTAATTCTTTCATTTAAATTAGTTGTCTTTTTCTAAAATAATAATTCCCACAAATATATATTTTTTATCTTGATTTTTAAGTTGTTTTTTAATTGTATTTTTGACGACTAAAATAAATTTTCATGAAAATAGAACTACAATTTAAATTGTTTATTGGGTTATTGTTAATCTCTTTTATTGGTTTTTCGCAAGATGCAGATGGCGATGGAGTTCTAGATTCTCAAGAATTAATTGACCAAACTGACCCAAACGACCCGTGTGATTATTTTGTTCAAAGCATAACAAATCAAAACACAGCAGGATTAGATTGTGATGGTGATGGTGTATTAGATGTAAATGAGGTATCAAACGGAACAAATCCACAAGACTTATGCGATTTTAGTTTACCAGACCAAACAGTAACACCAAGTCAAACTTGGAATGATACTGATTGTGATGGTGATGGAGTTATTAATCAAGATGAGGTAACTGACGGAACTAACCCACAAGATTTTTGCGATTTTGATCCTGCAAGTATAACACAATCACCGAGCAATTTATTCTTTAATGGTGATTGTGATAATGATGGAATATCAAACGAAATAGAGAATGCTTTAAATGGTATTGATACAGATGGTGATAATATTCTAGATTTTTTAGATTTAGACAGCGACAATGATGGTATTGTAGATGAAATAGAATTTGGAGATGTTATTGGTGGAGATTCTGATGGCGATAATTTACCTAACTATCTAGACCAAGATTCTGATGGTGATGGAATACCAGATAATGTCGAAGCTCAATCTACATTAAATTATATTTCTCCAACTGGTCTTGATTCTGATGGAGATGGCATTGATGAAGCATATGACAATATAACTAATAGTAATTGGATTTTGCCTGTCAATACAGATGATGATAATGAACCTGACTATATCGATGATGACTCCGATAATGACAACCTATCTGACAATGAAGAATCTGGTATTGTGTTATTAAATTTTGATGATGATGGTGATGGTTTAGATGATGCTTCGGACACTAATAATTCTGGTTATAATGATCCAAATGGAATTTTTAATAATGGTGCAATAGATTTACCAAACTCAAATGGTATTGGTGATGTAGATTTTAGAGAAGCAACTAGTTGTTTACAAGTAACTAATATTGAAATTATCATACCTGGAACTAATTTAGTAGAAGTAAGTTGGACTGAAAATAACAATCCAATGGCAACTTCTTGGGAAATTGCGATAGTAAATGAAGGTATATCACCAGAAGGAAATTTTTATACAATTAATGAAAATCCACATACTACAGATGGCGTTGTAGAAGGAGAATCTTACGATATTTATATTAGATCCGTTTGTGAAAACGGAAATGCTTTTAGTGAATGGACTATTTATGAAATAAGAAATAGTAATCCATTACTAGATGAAACTTATTGCGCCGATGAACCAAATAATAGCGTAACAGTTGATTTAACACTAAAAAATAATGAAGTTTTAAATGGCGATGCAAGTAATGACTATACAATTACTTACCATTTAAATTTATTAGATGCAGAAACTAATTCTAATCCATTACCAAATAATTACGCCTACTTTGAAGTGCAAACTGTTTACGTACGTAAAGAAAATAATAACAATGCCACTTTTGAAATTTTTTCATATACAGTAACAGTAAATGAATTTGTATATGCAATTTTTCCATCACCTTTAGAAAGTTGTATAAACGCCCAAGGTCTAAGTACATTTAATTTAGAATTAAAAAATCAAGAAATAATAGGCAATCAATCAAATTTATTAATTACTTACTATTTAACCTTAAATCCGCAAGTTAATTTAAAACTTCAGGAAAACCTTAAAATTTCATTTTTAGTTGTTCTTTACGGTAAATATATGTTGCATATTTTGTGTTTTTAATTACTTTTCGATTT
>JAMONN010000150.1 GCA_027065775.1 Flavobacteriaceae bacterium
TTGATGATGAAACAAAAACATATCCACCATCACAATTACCAGAAAACGCCAGAAAATTAAAAGACTTTATTTGGCGAGAAGAAGAAAGACCTAAAGTAATGAAAGATATTTTTGTACATGATTAACGTTGTTTTTCGTTAAATTGCAGAAAATTCCCCTCAGATTTCGCAGATTCACGCAGAATCTTTTGACGAAACTTTATCCATTTAATTCTGCGTGAATCTGCGAAATCTGAGGGAAAGAATAAAGCTAATAACAACAAAATTAAAACTTGAAAAAAGATTTCCTAAAATACCAAGCACAAACAACAAACACACCATTAGCATTAGAGATTTCTCATGCAAAAGGTTCGTATGTTTATGATATTAAAGGTAAAAAATATTTAGATTTTATTGCTGGTGTTTCTGCGAATACTTTAGGGCATTCCAACCCAATAATTACAAATGCTATTAAAAAGCAAGTCGATAAATATTTACATGTAATGGTTTATGGCGAATTTATTCAAGAGCAACCTGTAAAACTCGCCAAATTATTAGTAGATAATTTACCAAAAAATCTAAATCAGGTATATTTAGTAAATTCAGGTACCGAAGCAACCGAAGGTGCATTAAAATTAGCAAAAAGAATCACCAAACGTAGCGAAATAATTGCAGCAAAAAATGCTTATCATGGCAATACACAAGGCGCAATGAGTGTTTGTGGCAATGAAGAACAAAACCGTGCTTTTAGACCATTATTGCCAAACATAAAATTTATTACTTTTAATAATTTAGAAGATTTATCAAAAATCACCACAAAAACTGCTTGTGTTATTTTGGAGACTATTCAAGGTGGCGCAGGTTTTATTTTGCCAGAAGTTAATTATTTAAAAAAAGTAAACGAAAGATGTCAAGAAGTTGGCGCGTTATTAATTTTAGACGAAATCCAAAGTGGTATTGGTAGAACAGGTAAATTATTTGAATTTCAAAATCAGAATATGTCACCAGATATTGTGATAACGGGTAAAGGTCTTGGTGGCGGTTTGCCAATTGGTGCTTTTATTGCTTCTGATAAAATGATGCAAGAATTAAAAGAAAATCCTAAATTAGGTCACATTACAACTTTTGGTGGCAATCCGTTAATTGCATCGTCTGCTTTGGCAACTTTAACCGAAGTTTTGGAAAGTAATTTAATGCAAGACGTTTTAGAAAAAGAAAAGTTATTCCGAAAGTTATTAGTGCATTCTTTAATAAAAGAAGTTAGAGGTAAAGGTTTAATGTTAGCACTTATTTTACCTAATGAAGAATTGGCATCAAAACTCATTTTAAAATCTTTAGAAAACGGATTGTTATTATTCTGGTTACTTTTTGAAGGAAAAGCAGTTAGAATAACGCCACCTTTAACTATTTATGATAAAGAAATTAAAGAAGGTTGTGAAATTATTTTGAGTGTTTTAGATGGATTATAAAATGGTTTTTAGGCGTAATATTCCTGGATTGTAGTATTGTAACGTTGAGTATAGTAGCGGATTTTAAGGCACTTACCTTTCAGTTTATCACTAAACTTTGTACAAAGATACTACCTTTGAATTTAGTACTAAACCGCTATTATTTTTATACATTGTTAACGTTTCGTTATTGATTTTTATTCGATTATGTCATTTTTTAATTCCATAATGTCTGTCATTTTTTGCATTTCTTTTTTAACACCTTTTCTTATTACAACAAAAAGGATTATCCCAATAATTACATACGAGATATCAATTAAAACTAAATTCCAAAATTCAATATATAAACTAAATTCAGGCGTAATTATATAAAAACCAATGGTGTATAAAACAATAATTATTGGAGCTATAACTTTATGAATTATTTTTCTAAACTGATGAAAATTGATAGTGTTTTCAGTTGTTTTTAAGGTGTTGTCAAGATTGTTGATTTGGCGTGCTTTATATATACTAATTACTTCAATGAAAATTCTAAATATCAACCCTGAAATCATTAACCCTACACCAATTCTGCTAAGAGTTTCTTTGACTGGAGCTACATAATAAAAAAATAAAGAAATGACGATAAGTGTTACTAATAAAATTGTAATTGTTCCATAATAGAAAAAATAATTCTCTTTCTCTTTTTCCTTTATTTTACTATACAAAACATCTAAACTATCGTTAGAAAGTTCAATTTCCTTTTTGTTGCTTTCCCATTTGTTCTGGAGTTTATTAAATTCGCTATTCATTTTTATTGTTTTTTAAAATTGTTTCAAGACGTTTTTTAATCCTATGAATTTTAACTCTCACATTAGTAGGGTTTATTCCAATAATTTCTGAAATACTATCATAATCTTGATTTTCTAAAACCATCATAATTATTAATCTGTCTATTTTTTTTAGTTGTCCAATTGCCTTATATAATCTCTGAATATTTGGATTTGTTATGTTTTCATTACTTGTAACAGAAGTTTGGTTTTCAATTTCCAAAATAGGATAACTTCTTTCTTTTTTCTCCTTTTTTATATATTGCAAACAAGTGTTTACTGTTATTCTATAAATCCAAGTTTTGTATGTTGAAGCTCCTTTAAATTTCTCTAAATTACTCCAAACACTAATAAAGACTTCTTGTAATAAGTCATTTGCTATGTCGTTATCTCCTTTAACAAATCCCAAACACATTTGCAAAACCATTGGTTGGTGTTGATGGTAAATTGTTTCAAAATGTTCAGTTCTACTTTTTTTCATTGACTAAAAAATAATTTACAGTTTTATAAAACCATTTTGGTTGATCAAACATTACAAAATGCTTGCTATTGGATGCCATAACAATCTTTTTATTTGTCAAGTTGGAATATTGATTTTCATAGTTTTTCTTTGCTATTTTAACGTCAGGAAAAGAAGCCCCAATTATTAAAGTTTCACACTTTATTTTACTTAAAACATTTCTTAAATCGAGTTTTAATAAATCTGTATATCCATAAACCCAAGTTTTTCGGTCTGCTTCTAAGATCCAATTTGTTAAAGTCTCAATTTTCTCTTTATTTAATGTCATATTTGATGCCATCATTGATGCCATACCTTTGAATTGTTGCTTATCCATTTCAAGCATTTGTTTATTGTATGGACTTTCATAGAATAAACTTTCTGCTGGAACATTAGGCATCATTACTTCACGCATACAAGGTAATGCTTCAACTATTACAATTTTTGAAATATTATCTGGTAATTCAGACGCTATATCAACAGCCAAATTTCCGCCCATACTATGTCCAACTATTATTATTTCATTTAGATTATTTTCTTTTATGTATTTGATAATTGAACTTTTGATATTATTATACCAAGGCATTTCTATTGGCTTGTTTCCATTAAACCCTGCATATGAAATGAGATAAGACTTCCTATTTAGAGTTATGTTTTCAGTTGTTTCTTTCCATATTGAACCTGGAACTGTAAAACCTGGAAGATAAAAAATTGGTTTTCCTTTTCCAATCGTTTCTATTATAATTGGTTCGGGTTGTTGTGTTTCAACTGTAGTTATTTTGTTTTTTGAAACTGAACAATTTGTTACTGCTGTAGCAATAAAAAGTGTAAGAATAATTTTAATCAATTTTGTCATAATACTATCGTTTTTTAATTGTTTGTATTCCTTTGATTAAAAAAAAACAGTATTTGTTACACTTTGGAAATTTTTTTTTGTTTTTTTCTTATTTGGGTTGTCTTTTTTCTAATGAACGCTAACGGTTTATATATTATCGTTTCAATGCAATATATAAAGTTGTTCAGTAAAGTACGTGATAAAAAATGGCAAATTCAAATAATGTTGAAAATTGTTAATAATAATGCCAGTATCTCTTTTACAATTTCTCTTTCCTCATTAGATAGAATATACTTATATTTGCAAGTTCATAATCAAAAATAAAATGTTAGATAAAGTAAACAAATTAATAACAGATGTAAAAGCATTTAAAACGACTAGCAAAGATGAAATCGAGGCATTTCGTATTAAATATTTGGGTTCTAAAGGTTTACTTAAAGAATTGTTTAATGAATTTAAGCAAGTTGATAATTCTCTAAAAAAAGATATTGGTCAAGCATTAAATAATTTACGTAATTCGGCATCGAATAAAGTAGATGAATTAAAAGATGATTTAGATCAAAATACGGAGCAAAAATTTGTCTTTGGCGATTTAACAAGGCCATCTGAAGCAATAGAATTAGGTTCTAGACATCCTATTTCTTTAGTTAAAAACAGAATTGTAGAAATATTTTCTAGAATTGGTTTTAATGTTTCTGAAGGACCAGAAATTGAAGATGATTGGCACAATTTTACCGCATTAAACTTACCAGAACATCATCCTGCAAGAGATATGCAAGACACATTTTTTATTGAAACAAAACCAGATATTTTATTGCGTACACACACATCATCGGTACAAGTTAGATATATGGAAAATAACAAACCGCCAATAAGAACAATTTCGCCAGGTCGTGTTTTTAGAAATGAAGATATTTCTGCTAGAGCGCATTGTATTTTTCATCAAGTGGAAGGTTTGTATATAGATACAGATGTTTCGTTTGCAGATTTAAAGCAAACATTACTATATTTTACCAAAGAAATGTTTGGGAAATCTAAAATTAGATTAAGACCTTCTTACTTTCCGTTTACCGAACCAAGTGCTGAGGTTGATATTTATTGGGGTTTAGAAACCGAAATAGATCACAAAATAACTAAAGGTACAGGTTGGTTAGAAATTATGGGTTGCGGAATGGTAGACCCGAATGTACTAAAAAATGCAAATATAGATGCCGAAAAATATTCGGGTTTTGCATTTGGTATGGGAATTGAAAGAATTGCAATGCTTTTATATCAAATACCAGATATTAGAATGTTTTACGAAAATGATGTTCGTTTTCTGAAACAATTTAAATCGGTATTTTAGTCTTTAGTCTTTAGTCTTTAGTCTTTAGTCCAAAATAAAAAAGAGATTTTCAGTAATGAAAATCTCTTTTTTATTTAAATGTTAATCTAATTATTTTACTTCAAAAGTAATTTTAAGATTTACTCTAAATTCCGAAATATCATCATCATTTACTACACAACTTTGAGATTGTACAAATGCGGATTTAATGTGCTTTACACTTTTTGAAGCGTGTTTTACTGCTTTTCTTGCTGCATCTTCCCAACTTTTGTTAGAATTTGCTAATACTTCAATAACTTTCATTACTGCCATAACTTTATCTTTTTAAATTTATAAATAATTGTACTGTAAATATACTAAATTTAATTTTATTAATTAACCATTTATCGCAACAACTTCACTAATTTTATTTGGTAATATTTGTTTTAATGTTGCTTCAATTCCGTTTTTAAGTGTAATTGTAGCAGATGGACAACCGCTACAAGCACCTTGTAAAATTACCTCAACTACTTTTGAATCTGCATTGTAAGATTGAAATAAAATATTTCCGCCATCTGCGGTAACTGCGGGTTTAATATATTCATCTAAAACAGAAATAATTTCTTTAGAGGTTTCGTCTAAGTCTTTAAATTCTTTTTCATTCACTTTAAAACCAGCAATAGTTTTTGGCACAAAATTTTGTGTAATAATTAATTTTTGTTCTTGTAAGTAATTTAAAATAAAACTCCTTAAATCTGTGTTAATTTCAAACCATTCCACAGTATCATTTTTAGAAATTGAAATATAATTATCTGATACAAAAACTTCAGTGATTGCATTAAAATTATCAAATAATTCTTTTGCTAATGGAATTTCATTTAAATCATCAAGTCTGCTTACATCAATAATTTGATTACTTAACAATCTATTACTAACAAATTTGTTTACGTTTGGGTTAGGAGTACTTTCAGTATATAATTGAATAGCAACTTTTTTAGAAGTTTCCTCTTTTTTTATATCAAATAAAGAACCGTTAGTATTTAGATAGTTAGTAATCATTTGGTTTAGTTCGTTTTGAACTTCAGACCATTCGACAATTTTATAACGTTCAACGGCAATAAAATTTGCACTAACAAATACTTTTTTTACAAAAGGTAAATAAAACAGTTGCTGTACTAGTTTAGAATTGCTAGCATCATCTACATTGTTATATTCAAAACTACCTTTATCTTCAACTAAAATTTTATCAGATACAAATTTTATAATAGTATCCGTTGCTGTGGTTTCAATTTTTAACATGTTTTATTTATTAAATTAATAAAGTACAAAATTAAGTATTTGTTTTAAACTATCTCACACAATTAGTCGCTTTATTTTACGTTATTATTGTTTATTTCGATTGTATATTTAAAAAAAGTAATAAATAAAATATTTTTCCACTAACGTAAAAAATTATATATTTGGTCGTTCTTAAAAAAGGGATTCTCTTAACTCAAAATAGTAAGAAACAACTTATGAAACTACTTAAATTAACTTTCTTAATTATTATGCTTGCAAGCATTTGTGATTTAAGGAGTCAAGAAACCATACCAGTTTATTCTGATTATTTATCTGATAATGTTTATCTTATTCATCCAGCAGCAGCAGGGATTAGTAGTTGTGCTAAAGTAAGATTGTCACATAGGCAGCAATGGGTTGGTGTTACAGATGCACCGCAATTGCAAACTATTAGTTATAATTCTAAATTAAATGCAGAATCTAATGTTGGTCTTGGTGGTATTATTTTTAGAGATAAAAATGGTTTTCATTCACAAATTGGAGCACAAGGTACTTTTGCGTATCATATAGATATGGGCGGAAGAAATTTTAATCAATTATCATTTGCTTTATCTGGTTTATTTGCACAAAATCAAATTGATGAAACAAGTTTTATTCTACCAGGCGAACTTACCGATCCTGAAATAGCAGGTATCATTAGAGCAGAAAGTTATTTTAATGCAGATTTTGGTATGGCATACCATTACAAAACAGGTTTTGCTTATTTTACGGCTAAAAATTTATTACTAACAGCACGTAATTTACAAACGGAAGGTTATGAGTCTTTAAATTTAAGAAGATATCTATTATCTGTTGGTTACTTTTTTGATTATGATAATCCAAATAAAATAAAATTAGAACCATCAACTTTAATTCAATTAACTGAGAGAACTGGCGAAATTTTAGTAGATTTTAATTTAAAAGCATATAAAAAATTAGCAAATAATAATATGTTATGGGCTGCTTTATCTTATAGAAGAAGTTTTGACGGGAATAATTTTCAAGAATTAACTCAAATAACACCAATAATTGGTATAAACTTTAATAAGACTTTAATATCGTATACTTTCACAAATCAAACTGGTGATATTATATTTTCTAATGGTGGTTTTCATCAATTTACTGTTGGGTTCGATTTATTTTGTAGAACTCCAAGAGCAGCAGCTTGTCCTAATATTAATAGTTCTTTTAATTAGTATTGTTTTTAGTTTTAGTTAAGGGGAACTTTAACCGCAAGGTTCGCAAAGTTTTACGCAAGGTTCGCAAAGAAAATAATTTTCCTAAACTTTATTTCTTTATGTATTATATTTATTGGGTTTTTGCTGTTTTTTTAAATCTAAAACAGCAACACTATTGTGCTCGACTGTAGCGCTTTAGGATTTTCTGAGTATTTGTCATTTATTTTTGATTAAATACCACAAACTACCTATAAATAGCAATATAAATCCTATTGATTTTACAAACAAAAGTAAATAAATACCTTTATATATTCATACTCTATAAATTCGTTTTTTGCTTCTATATAGTTGAAAACTAATCTAATTATATAAGACAATATGATTAAAATTAAACCAATTAAAATAATATTTTGATGTGTTTTTAGTTTCATAACTTATTGTTTGTAAAACAAAAACCTCATAGATTTGAATAATCCATGAGGTTTAAAGTTTAATTAAATCTTATTAATTATGACAACATATCGTCATTATCATTAACCGGATTTGGTTTAGTTGGCGTATCGTCATTATCATCATTAGTTGGTGTTGTATTCTCTGCATCGTAATATTCTTCAAAAATTTCTTTCATATCAATGCCATAACGATCTGTAAAGTCTTTTTGAATTTCAGCGTCTTTTGCTCTAATTTCGTGTAAAGCTTCTGCGTAACTTTTATAAACACCTTGCATTACTTTTTCATGAACAGGAATATTGTCCATCATTTCTTGTCTTGCTTTCGCGCTTGCTGTATGCATAGATGCTAATGTTGCACCAATATGTTCATCGGTCTTCACACCTAAATGTTCTAAAATTGCAGCAAACTCTTGATCTGTTCTTGCTTTTAACGCAACAACATAACCTTCGTAATATTTTAAACGTTCTTCGGTATCACTTTTTAGTTTTGCTCTATGTGTTTGTAAATTACTACGTAAAGAAGTTAGTACTTTAATGGTTAAATTATGTTTATGTACAAAACTGTCTTTTGAAGCAGCAAGTGTTGTATATGCATTTTTTAAACCTTCTAACTCTTCTACTTTTTGTTCTAATTGTGTTACTTTAGAAATTGCTTCACTATAAGCTGTAGTTTGTTTGTCAGCAATTTCTTCTAACGCTTGCCTTGCTTGTTTTAATAAGGCATAGTTTTCTTCTAATTTTGCTTCTGTTTCTGCTTTTTTCTCTAAAGCTTTGGTGTGATTCTTACTAGCTTCAAGAATAGCAGTTTGTAATTTTGTTTCTACTTCTTTAATTTCTACTTCACGATTTTTTAAACGTGTAACTGCAGCTTGACTTTTATAAGAAAGTTCGTTTAATATAGTTTGTACATCTGCAGATTCAATTCGTTCTTGAAACATTGCTTTTGCTTTATTACTTGCGCCTGCTCTGGTTTTTTCTGCCTGTTCTAATTCTACAGTTTTTCTTTTAATTTTAGATTTTCTTCCGAAAAGGTTATTCCAAAAATTATCTGGTTTTGCTTCGGCATCTTCTAATTCTATTTTTGCTCTTTCTAATGCTTTTATTGCATCGTCGATTACTTTTTGTTCCTTAGGATTTAGATTCGCAAATTTTTCAAAAATAATACCAACTTCATCTTGATAATCTGTTAGATCTTTAATAGCGTCTAGTAAAGAAGATCTATCTTTCTTTGCCATAACCACAACATCATCTAAAGTTGCATTTAATATTTTTTGTCTTATTTGTGGATCATCTTCTAGCGCTAATTTTGACTTCATAGTGTCAACTGCTTTGCCCCAATTTACTTCTGTTTTTTGTTGTTTGTCATTAGAATCGGTTTCTAATAAGTCAAAATCGTCTGCCATAGTATAAATTTTATTCGTTATTTTTTGTGTTAATTTATCTTTTAAGAAATTACCATCTGCAATTAAAGAATTTTTTTTCTAAAATCGACACATTTTTAAAGTAAGATAATAACAATTTTGTTTATAGGTCGCTTAAATCAGCTTATTGTTACTATAAATTTTTGCATCTTTGTGTTATTAAAGAATTTATCATGAAAGTTTTTAAAATTATAGTAGTTGTTTTGTTCGCAATAAGTTTATTTTCTTGCGGAAGTAATAAAAATTTCACAGCATCTCAAAAACAATTTATACATAATAATAATAATAATAATAAGGAGAAACCAATGCGTCTCTTTTTAATAACTAATAAAAAGGATTCTATTTTATTGCGAAAAAAAAGTGCCTATATAAAACCAAATTCTAAAAATAAAACTTTGCAATTATTTGCAAAAAGGTTAATTACAACTGTAAGAGATAGTGCATCGCTTGGTGTTGGAATTGCCGCGCCACAAGTTGGGATTCTTAAAAACATTATTGTAGTGCAAAGATTAGATAAAGATAATGAACCTTTTGAAGTTTATTTAAACCCTATAATAAATTATTATTCCAACAAAAAAAGACCAACTACAGAAGGTTGTCTTTCTATACCTAATATAACGGCAATAACTTTAGACCGATCTTTTGAAATAAAAATTGAATATGATAAATTAGACGGTACACATAATATAGAAACAATTAACAACTTTGTTTCTGTGATATTTCAGCATGAAATTGATCATCTAAATGGTATTTTATTTATTGATCATTTATTAAAAGAGAGTAATAAACAATAAAATAAAAAATGGTTTTACGTAATTTTATCTATAGTCTATTTTTTTTAGCAAGTTCTATTAATGTTTTGTGTCAAAATGATTCTATTATTAATGTTTTAGAAAGTCAGATTAATGCAAAACCTATT
>JAMONN010000151.1 GCA_027065775.1 Flavobacteriaceae bacterium
ATTAATATAATAATTAAAACGCATACCAATTGGTACTTTTAACCTTGTAGTTGGTAAACGTTCTATGTCGTCTGCTAACTGAAATGTAGTTTCGTTTGAAGGTAAAATATAATTTTCACCATTGTCTCCAATATTAAAAGCATCACCAACATAATAATTTACCCTATCGCTAAAATAAACTCTTTGTGATGGATTTGCTAACCAACCTTCTTGCTGAATAACATCTAAAAATAAAGAAAATTGTGCTTTTTTATTTAAAATTTGTGACAAACTAATACTACCAGAAAAAGTATTTCGATGCTTATCTTGTATCAATCCTTTATCAGAAGGTGTCCAAACATTTATACCGTCTTTATTGATAATATTACCCGATTCGTCTAAAATATCAATATCTGCAAAAAAACCATTGTTCAAATCTTGTCCTGCCTCAATATAAGAGTCTATTTCTGTAGGATATTGTGGATTCCAATTATCTAAATATGCATTTGCGGTAATAGAAAATTCTGTGTTTTTTTGGTTAAATAACCAAGTGTGACTTCCGCCAAAACCTATAGATGCATAATCGTATTCTACAGCAAAACTAGCACTGGCAGACCATATTTTATTTCGATCATCAGACGAATGACTATAACCAAAAACCGTACTAAACCATACATCAGATTTCGAGGCACCAGATGAAGCAACCCAAGGACTTCCTGTAGAGTCAGATGCTATTTTACTACCTTTATCATCGTCGTCATCATCATCATCATCATCGTCATCTCCGCCAGAAGCGCCAGAAGAAAAAGGATCTAAATTACTAGATGAAGCAGATGTATATGCAGAAACTGTTGCATCTACTGTAAATACATCATCATTATTTAGAGGTATCGCAACCGTGATGTTAGTAGCAAAATCTTGCAAATCTTCTGTACCGATTCCTCCTGTTATAGATGCATTTTCTCCATCTTGGGTATAATAACTGGTTAAAAAATCTATTTCTGCATTTTCTAAAACGCGTTTTTTATATGTCACATCACTGTCTTGCGTTTGTTGTGCAAAGGTAAAAACAGTGCATAGCAAAAACAGTTTTATAAATATTTTTTTCATTATTATTAATTTTAATTGGGTTTGTTATATGTTAAAAAATAACCTTATTTAAATATATCTTTAAAGTCTAAAGTGATAATATCCGATTTCAAGTCGGTACTTCTAATGGTTATATTTTAAATCTGCTAGTTTTAGTCTTAATTTTGGATTCGGTTTTAAATTTTTAATTACAACCACAACCGCCACCAGATTTTCCGCCATTTGCACCAGAAGCAGCTTCACGATACACTTGCGCAGAAGTTTCAAACTTACTAACTTTATTTGCTGACAAAACCATATCAGGATCACTTAAATACATTTTTTCGTATTCTTTTACTGCTACACAAGATGAGAAAAACAGTAATATTATCGCTAAAATACCTATCTTTTTAATCATATTTTTTCTATTTTAATGTTATTTGATTTATGAATATTACCTAAGTCATCAATAATAATACATTCGACATTTGGTAGTTGATTTATTCTGTTTATTCCTATTTCCTTTCCCATGACAAAAACACTTGTTGCAAGAGCATCTGCCAACTCTGCTTTAGGAGCAAAAACGGTTACACTTATAATACCGCTAGATGGATAACCAGTTCTTGGATCAATAATATGTGTATAACGCTTACCATCAAAAGTAACAAATTTTTCATAATTACCAGAGGTTACTACCGCTCCATTTTTAATTGGTAATAAACCAAAAGCATTTTTTTTATTCATTGGGTTTGTTATTGCAACAAACCAATCTTTTCCGTTAGGTTGTTTGCCCCAAGTATTCATATCGCCAGATGCATTAATAATACCTGCATTTACACCTTTATTAATCAATAATTTTTTTGCTTTATCTGCAGCATAACCTTTACCGATTGCTCCAAAACCAATTTTCATGCCTTTCAATTTTAGAAAAACACTGGTTTCTTTTTCGTTTAGAATAATATTTTTATAACCTACTTTTCCTACAGATTTTTGAATAATTTCTTTTTCAGGGAAAGATTTCATACTGCCATCAAATTTCCAAATTCGATCCATCGATGCATAGGTAATATCAAAAGCACCATCGGTTAATTTAGAAATACCAATGCTTCGTTTTATTAAATTAAATAATTCTTTATCTACTTTAACAGGAAGAATACCTGCATTATTATTAATTTGTGATGTTTGAGAATTAGGATCCCAAGATGAAATTATTTTTTCTATTCTAGAAATTTCATCAATCGCATTAGCAATATATATATGTGCTTCTATAGAGTCTTTTGCAACTACGGTAATATCAAAACGACTACCCATTAATTTTACAACTTTACTATAACCATTTTGTGAAAACAAAACGTTTGTCATAATAAAAGCAACTACAAAAAATAAATACTTACGCATAACTTTAATAATTTTCTATTTTTTGAATAAATTCTGAAACTGTAATCTTTTCATCATAACTAGTTTTTCCAACTAATTTCCCTTCATCATTTAACACAACTACCAATGGAAAATTACCTTTTTGATTGTATTTTTCTGCTAAATTATTATTATGTTTTGTCTGTTCTTTACTCAATCTATTTTTTTTTCTTCTAGGAAAATCTACTTTAAGCATTACAAAATGTGCTTCTGAATAGGTTAAAAATTCCGTTTTACTAAAAAACTCATGATCAAGTTTAATACAAGGTGCACACCAATCGGACCCTTGAAAGGACATTACAATTTTTTTACCATCTTGTTTTGCAATTTGTTTTGCTTCCTCAAAATTAGTTAACCAATTTTGTGCATTTACTGCAGAAAACGATAGTATCATTATTGCAAACATTATAATTTTAGATTTCATATTTCTTTTTTTTAATTAATAATTAATTTAGTCGTTTTTTAATTTAGATATTTCAAAAAATAAAAGTTAACTATTACAATTAACTTTTATTTTCTTTGGTAACGTAATAAATCTAAATTTATTATTAGCAATTACTACCAACCTTTTAATATTTACTATCCATCATCTCCATCATCATCTCCATTGTTATCATCATCATCATCATCATCATTTCCATCATCATCATTTCCATCTTCTGTATCATCATCTTGTCCATCTCCATCTGCATCATCATCATCTCCATCATCTACTCCATCATTATCAGAATCTGTATCTTGGTAATCTGGAGTGCCATCATTATCAGAATCATCATTAGAAGGATCTCCATCATGGTCATTATCTTCATCTACAGTGTTTACACCATCATTATCATCATCTTCATCTTGGTGGTTTGGTGTTCCGTCGCCATCCGTATCATCATTAGATGGGTCTCCATCACCGTCTACATCTTCGTCTATAGTATTAATACCATCATTATCATCATCTGTATCTTGGTAATCTGGAGTTCCGTCTCCATCGGTATCATCGTTAGATGTATCGCCATTATTATCTACATCTTCATTTGTATCTGAAACACCGTCATTATCATCATCTTCATCTAAATAATTTGGATTTCCATCAGCATCTAAATCACAGTTACTAATTAAAGTAGCAAATTCTACTTCGTTTGCTATTATTACTACAGCATCTGTAGTATTTACGCTAAATGGAAACGAAATACCACTAATAAATTCTGTTGTTGTTATTGTATTAATTACAACTAACAACTCCTCTGCACTTTGAACAACAATTTGCGTGCCATTATTATTAGATAATGTTATTGGATAAACAAATGTAAAACAAAAATCAAATTCTAAGTTTCTATTCATTGTTGTAGAAGTGTATACTCCATCAATTTGAGATGATTGTTCAGAAAGATTATTAGTTACTGTTTTTGTTGTTGTACTTAAATCTGAGTCATCAATTATCTGATCATCAATATTATCAGTACTTTGACATGATATTAGAAATAAATTGACTACCATAAATAAGGCTAATATAAGTTTAAATGTTTTCATTATTTTTGTTTTTTAAGATTACTATTTTTAAGATTATTATTATTTTAAGATTTACTGTTTTAAGATTTATTTTTTTAGTTTAAATCGATCGATCAATATTAAAACGAATAACAACTAAAATACCCTATAAATAAAATAAAAAAATTACATTTGCAAACTAAATTAAGTTAATTCAATGTCTGAAAAATCTTACAACATCTGTGATTCTAAAGTATTTGATACGATATTTAATACCCATGCAAAAAATTTAAAAAGATTTTTATATTTTAAGTATAATGATATGGAAACTGCTAAAGATGTTATGCAAGAATCCTTTATTAAGTTATGGAATAATTGTGGTAAAGTAGAATACATAAAAGCAAAAGCCTATTTATATAAAATTGCCAATAATGCCTTTTTAGATATTAAAAGGCATCAAAATGTCGTTTATAAGCATCAAAAAAGTTTTGTTAATTACAATACGCCTGAAAATCCTGAGTTTTTAATGATTGAGGAAGAATTCCTTTCTAAGATAGAAAGAACTATTGCTGAATTACCCGAAAAAGATCGTCAAGTTTTCTTGCTAAGTAGAATGGAGAAAAAAAAATACCGCGAAATTGCACAACTATTAGATATCTCAATAAAAACTGTTGAAAAGAGAATGCATAATGCTTTGATTGTCATAAGAAAAGAAATTGGTAACATCTAAATAACAAAAAAGCATAGGGTATTCTATTAGTAAATCGTTTTAAGTTAAATAAATAATGTCATATGGATAAAATTACACAAAAAGAACAAAGTGACTTATTTGCGGATTGGTTAGAAGGCAAAATAACAGATACTGCATTAAAAAACAAAGTTTCTGAAAAAGATTTCTTAACAAACCAAAAAATAAAAAAAAGTTTTGAAATTATTAATGAATTAAATGCTCCTTTAGGAGAAACTTTGATTGCTATAAAAAATAATTCGACCGAAAAAATAAAGACAAATACAAATAAGAAAGGTGTTTTTAATCTGTATACTAAATGGGCAATGTCTATTGCTGCGTCATTAATTTTGCTTATTGGTATCTACAACAATTATTCTAAAAGCAACAATACCATAATAAGTTCTAATTTTGGTGAACAAAAAACAATTGCTCTTTTAGATGGTTCTGAAGTAATACTAAATGCAAAATCAACTTTAAAATATAATAAATCTGATTGGAAAAATAAAAGGGAATTATATTTAGATGGCGAAGCTTATTTTAAAGTAACTAAAGGGAATACTTTTATAGTGAATACAAAAAACGGAAGTATAACTGTTTTAGGCACCCAGTTTAATGTAAACACAAAAAATAATTATTTTAATGTAATCTGCTATGAAGGTAAAGTTAAGGTTACTGAAACTAATGGTTCTCATATTTTAACTCCAAACATGGCAATTTCGACTATTAACGGTATCCAAAAAGAATTTACTATCAATCAAACAAAACCCGAATGGACTAATGGCGAAAGTACCTTTAATAACGTGCCGTTAAAATTTGTTATAGACGAATTAGAAAATCAATTTAATTTTACTTTTGATCGAAGTAACATAGATCAAAATACGAATTTTACAGGTAGTTTTAATAATAAAAAATCTAAAATAGCACTAGCCTTGGTATTTAAACCTATGGGAATTAATTACAAAAAAGTAAATTCTAAAATCATATTAAGCAAATAATTTACTAGATGAAAAAGTTCTTATTTCTATGCTTATTTTTTCTTATTTATACAACTGTTTTTTCTCAAAAAAATAAACATACTCTAAGTTTTAAGAATGTTAATTATAATATTGTTTTAAAAAAGATAGAAACAGTTTATAAAGTGAAATTTTCATATGCAAGCGATCTAATTTCTAACAAAAAAATTACGCTTCAAAAAAAAAATAGATCCTTAAGTGAAATTCTTTTTGATTTAAGTTATCAATCTAATGTAATGTTTAATGAATTAGATGGTAATTATATTTATTTATCTAAAAAGAGCGCTAATGTTTTAAATGAAGTCATTGTAAGTAGCTACTTAACCGAAGGAATTACTAAAAACAGAAATGTAACATTTAAAATAAACCCAAAAAAACTAGATTTATTAGCTGGTTTAACAGAAACGGACATCTTAGAAAGCATACAACAACTACCAGGCATTGTAAGTATTGATGAAACTGCAACAGGTCTTACTGTTAGAGGCGGGAATTCAGATCAAAACAGAATTATTTGGGACGGTATAAATATTTACCATAGTGGTCATTTATTTGGCTTGGTATCTGTTTTTAACCCTAATATTGCTGATAATATAGATTTTTATAATAAAGGCACTAATGCAAAATTTGGGGAAAGGGTTTCTAGTGTTATTGATATAACTACAAGCAAAAAAATTAATAATAAGACAAAATTTGAAATTGGTTTTAATGGTATTAATGCAGACGCAGTATTAAAACTACCTTTACTGAAAGATAAATTAAGCGTACAGACCTCGTTTAGAAGGTCTTACGAGGATTTTGTTGAGTCTTTTACTTTTAAACAGTTTGAACAAAAAGCATTTCAAAATACAACTGTTGAAGAAGAACTTTTTTATTTTAATGATTTTAATTTAAAATTAAATTACAAGTTAAATTCTAAAAATAATATTCATTTTAGTTTAATTAATATTTATAATGAACTTGAAAGTGACTATACAAACCAAACAAACAACACTTCTAGTTTTGATAAATTAGAAACTATAAATATTGGTTACAATTTAGATTGGGATTATAAATGGTCAAATAAAACAGAGCAAAGAACAAATATAAGCGTTTCTAAATATAACTTAAAGTATAGTTTACTTACCAAACAAGAAGATGTTTTTTTATCTGAATTCATAAAAAAAAATACAATAACAGATATTTCTTTTTTAACCGAAACAAATCATAAAATAAATACCAAAAGTGCGTTTACTTTAGGGTATCAAATTTCTATGAAAGATATTGCATTTTTAATTCAAGAACAAAAAGATGTTTTATTTATTTTAGACAACAATAATTCTATTATAAATAACAATGCTGTATTTTCTGGTTTTACTTATAATGATCAAAAATCATTTGATATTTATGCAGGTCTTAGAGTAAACCATTACTCTTTGTTAAATAAATTAAAATTTGAACCAAGATTGATCATAAATAAAAAATTAAATAAAAATGTAAAATTGCAATTTACTGGCGAAATAAAGAATCAGATAGTTAGTAAAATTGAAGAAACCGTTGCAAGTGATTTAGCTTTAGAAAGAAAACTTTGGCGCTTGGCGGATAATGACAAACACCCAATAATTAACAGTTTTCAAATATCAAATGGTTTAACTTACACTAAGAATAAATGGACTGTAGATGTCGATTTTTATATAAAACAAGTAAAAGGGATCTCTACATTATCTCTTGGTTTTTTAAACCAAGGTGATCGAGAATTTCATGTAGGGAAACAAGAAGTTTTTGGTATGGATTTTTATGTAAAAAAGAATTTCAATAAAATAGAAACTTGGATAAGTTATTCTTTTATTGATGCAAAAAATAAATACGATGGTTTAAATAACAATCGCTATTTCACCTCTAGTAATGAGATAAAACATCACCTTACCACATCCGTAAATTATAAATATAATCAATTTCAATTTGCTCTTAGTTGGAAATTTCGCTCAGGAAGACCAATAACCGAATTAGATGATGATTTTGGTGATTTTGATAATGATGATGATTTTTTTAATGGTATCAATACGGAACGCTTACCATTTTATCATCGATTAGATTTATCGAGTACTTATAAATTTTCATTTTCGAAAAAAGGAAAAACAAAAGGAAAAATTGGGTTTTCCATTCGTAATATTTACAATAATAAAAACCATATTAATACAGAATTATTAGGCAGTAATACCGAAAATGACCCCATTAGAATTATTGAAAATCATGCAATTGGTATCACTCCAAACATTCTTTTTAGGGTTTATTGGTAATCCGCTAAGAAATAAACACTTTTATTGTTTGTTATTAATAAAATAAGATTAAATTTGCACACTCAAAAATAGCATCGTCAAAAAGCGTTGCGATTAAAACAAATAAAATGAAAAAAGGTATACATCCAGAAAATTATAGAATGGTTGCTTTTAAAGACATGTCTAACGGCGATGTTTTTTTAACAAGATCAACTGCCAATGCTAAAGATAACTTAGAAGTTGATGGCGTTGAATATCCGTTAATCAAATTGGAAATCTCTAGAACTTCTCACCCGTTTTATACTGGTAAAGTTAAATTAGTAGATACTGCTGGTAGAATTGACAAGTTCAAAATGAAATATGCAAAATTCAAAAAAGAAGAACCAAAAACAGAAGAATAATTATTAGTTCTTTAAAAGTATAAAAAAATCTCATTAATTAATTTTAATGAGATTTTTTGTGTTTTAAGATTCATTCCTTTATTCAAAAAAACAAATTATTTTACAAAATACTCAAAAATTCCACCATTAATTTACTCATTACTTTTTCTGCTGCTTTTGCTGCTATCTGCACTTCTTCATGAGAAACCGAGACTACTTCACCTTCAACACCTAAATCGGTAATTACAGACAACCCAAAGCATTTCATATTCATATGTTTGGCAACAATAACTTCTGGTACAGTAGACATCCCTACAGTATCAGCACCTAGATTTCGCACCATATTATATTCTGCAGGTGTTTCAAAAGTTGGTCCTGAAACTCCTAAATACACTCCTTTTTTAAGGTTTATATTTTGATTTTTTGCCACTTGCTCCATTAATACAATCATCGGTTTATCGTATGTATCATGCATATCTACAAAACGATTTCCGAAACGCTCTTCATTTATACCGAGTAATGGATTTTCCATTAAAAACCCAATCTGATCCGAAATTATCATAATATCGCCAACCTTAAAATCCGCATTTACGCCACCAGAAGCATTAGAAACAATTAAATTATCTGTTCCTAAAAATTTCATTACTCTAATCGGAAAAGTAACATCTTGCATGGACCAACCTTCATAAAAATGAAAACGTCCTTGCTGTATTACTACTTTTTTACCCGAAATTGTACCGAAATATAAATTACCCGAATGCCCTGCGACTGTAGAAACTTTAAAATTAGGAATTTCTTCATAAGGTATTTTAACTTCCACTTGCATTACATCAACCAAATTACCTAAACCAGAACCTAAAACAATTCCGTAATCTGGTGTTGAAAATCCTTTTTCTTGTAAAAACTTAACGGTTTCTTGTACTTTGTTCCACATATCTCTTTATCTTGGTATTAAAACTTTCTTTGAAGTCTAAAAATTTGGTTTGTATTGATAAATAATAAACTTCATAAGCTACATTTTCAAAATTTCTAACAAAATCTTTTTCAGTAGTTAAAATTACTTTCTTTTTCGCAATTATTTTATCAAAATCCGTTTTTATTTTAACAATATCTTTTTTCTTAAAACTATAATGATCTTTATATTTTAAATGATTGAATTTTATATTTTTTAATTTTAAAAATTCGGTTAATGGTTTTGTTTTTGCAATTCCTGTAACTAACAAAATTTCGTATTCATTCAAATCACTTAATTGAATTTCTTTGCTTTTACTTATAACAGAATTATCATATTCAATCTTAGTGAAAAACACCGTTTGCGTAAGTTCAATATGTAATTTTTTAGTAATTTCAAATTGTTCGATTTCCGTTAAATTATCTGGGCATTTGGTTACAATAATAATATCTGCACGCTTTGCTCCTACAATATTTTCGCGTAAATCGCCACTTGGCAACATACTATCATCTACATATAATTTACTATAAGGTGTCAATAAAATATTAAAACCTGCTTCTACTTTTCTATGCTGAAAAGCATCGTCTAACAAAATGATTTCTGGTGGATTTTCTAAACTTTTTAATTGCTTAATTCCGTTTACTCTTTTAGTATCTACGGCAACTAAAATATCTGTAAATTTTTTATAAAATTGTAATGGTTCGTCACCTATTTCTAAAGCAGTTGATGTACTATTTGCTAATTGAAAACCTTTAGTAGTACGTTTATAACCTCTACTTAAAACTGCAATTTTATATTCTTTTTGCAACAATCTTACTAAATATTCAATCATTGGTGATTTACCAGTGCCACCAACA
>JAMONN010000152.1 GCA_027065775.1 Flavobacteriaceae bacterium
AAAACGTTTTGTTGATTATCATTTTTATTGTTCTGAAATGCTCTTGCTCCAAAAGCGTTTGCCAATTTTTTTCTGAGTTCTCTATCGTCTGCATATTTCATAAAAGGTATATAACTTGGGTAATCTAAAGTTACCAACCAACCTTTTTTATCTTTAGATTCTGCCAATAATTTCGCTGCTTCTTTTGCGCCATCTGGCAACCCTTTTAATTGGTTTTCATCTGTCAATAATAATTCGAAAGCATTACTTTCGGCTAAAACATTTTCGCCAAATTGTAATTTTACTTTAGCAGATTTCTTGTCTATTTCTCTTAATTTTTCTTTGTCTTTTTCGTTTAAATTTGCACCGTTTCTAACAAACGATTTATAATTTTTATCTAATAAGGTTGTTTCTTCTAAATTTAAATTTAGTGAAGATTTTGTTTCGTAAACGGTTTTTATTCGTAAAAATAAACCTTCATTTAAAGTAACATCATTGCCAAATTCAGATAATAAAGGCGAAACTTCTTGTGCTATTTTCTGAATTTCTTCGTTGGTTTCGGCAGAATTTAAGTTGAAAAAAATAGATGAAATACGACTTAATCTATTTCCTGAAAATTCTAGTGCTTCCACAGTATTTTTAAAAGTTGGTTTATCTTTATTAGCAACTATAGTATCTATTTCTGCTTTTGCTTCCGCAATAGCGGCAATAAAAGCAGGTTTAAAATGCTCATTATTGATTTTAGAAAAAGGTGCTGTTTGGTGTTTAGTATCAAAAACTTGTAATAACGGATTCATTTGCATATTTTTAAACTTTCAAAAAGACAAAATTAACGAAATAATGAATATAGAAGCAATTATTTTAGCGCAAAAAAAATTCTTTTTTACCAACAAAACAAAATCGGTTACATTTAGGATTTCGCAATTAAAAAAATTGAAAAAAGTTTTAAAAGAAAATGAAACTATACTTTACAATGCTATTTATAAAGATTTAGGAAAATCGGAATTTGAAACCTACACCACGGAACTTTCGTTAATCTATCACGAAATAAATCTAGCCTTAAAAAAAGTAAAAAAATGGTCTAAGCGAAAACGTGTAAGAACCAATTTCGCAAATTTTCCTGCCAAAAGTTTTATCCTACCAGAACCTTTAGGAAATACGCTAATTATTGCACCTTGGAATTACCCAATTCAATTGGTATTTTCTCCAGCAGTTGCGTCTATTTGTGCAGGAAATACCGTAATTATTAAGCCTAGCGAAGTCACTAGTAACTGCTCAAAAGTAATTGCTAAAATTATTAATGAGAATTTTGACACCAACTTTTTACATGTAATTGAAGGCGACATTAAAGAAACCACCGAACTTTTAAATACTAAATTCGACAAAATATTTTTTACTGGTTCTACTAATGTTGGCCGAATAGTATATCAAGCAGCAGCAAAAAATCTAACGCCTGTTATTTTAGAACTTGGCGGAAAAAGTCCGACATTTATTTTAAAAGATTGCAATTTAAAAATGACTGCCAAACGTTTGGTTTGGTCTAAATTTTTAAATGCTGGTCAAACTTGTGTGGCGCCAGATTATATTTTAGTTGCTAAAGAAATTGAAACAGAATTCTTAAGTGCTATAAAATTAGAAATTGAGAAAAATTACCCTAAAAATAATATTGCCGAAAATTATAATAAGATTATTAATCTATCGCATTTTAACCGTTTAACGGAATTAATTCCAAAAGAAAACATCTTTTTTGGTGGTCAATTCAATAAAGAAAAGCGATTTATTTCTCCAACAATTTTAACGAATATCTCTTTTAATGATAAAATTATGGAAAGTGAAATTTTTGGTCCTATTTTACCTGTAATTACTTTTGATAATTTAGACAAAGTGATTGCCGAAATAAAACATAGAGCGAAACCACTTGCTTGTTATATTTATTCTAGCAATAAAAAAAATGTAAATAAAATTTTACATGAATTATCTTTTGGTTCTGGTGCAATTAACGAATCTGTAATGCAATTAAGTAATAGCAACTTACCTTTTGGTGGCGTTGGAAATAGCGGAATGGGCAGTTATCATGGTGAATTTGGGTTTAAAGCATTTAGCCATTTTAAAAGTATTTTATCTAAACCTACTTGGTTGGAATTAAACACAAAATACGCGCCTTACTCTAAGAAAAAATTAGGTTTATTGAAACGTTTGTTGGAATGATTGTTTGAAAACTTAACTGCAAAGTTCGTAAAGTTTTACGCAAAGTATTAAATTTACACTTTCAGACCTTCAAGGTTTTGACTGTTAACGAAAATTATTACTTAATTGCCAATTTTTGTTGTAGTAAACTACAAATTATACTTAACACTAAACATAACATATCTAGGTTGCACAATATATTCCGATGTAGATCGTGAGAAAACACTAAAAACATCTTCGTTGATACTTTTTACATCTAATAAATTTATTACAGATGCTTTAAATTCCCATGAAGAGTTTTCTTTTTGATAATACAAATCGGCATTTAAAAAATCATAGGTGTTTTCTGTATTATTATCCAAATTTTTAAAACTATTATATTTATAATCTGCCACTAAAATAAAATCTTTTAAAAACCCTATTTCCACATTAGCAAATGGTTGGTTTGTTCTTGATTTGTTTGCATCGAATTCGGTTATATTACTTTTAAAACCAGCTTCAAAACTCGGCCAATTTTTAAAATTTGTAGATACACTTGCTTTATAACCCGTATTTATCGCTTCGGTGTCATCGCTAACAATATTGCCTAAATTATCGGTTGTTAATCTAATATTATTAGACAAACTATAATTTCCGCTAAGGCTTAATTTATACTTGCCGTAACGTTTTGAAATGCTTGCATTTGTAGATAAAATATCTTCTGGATCATTGAGATTAAAAAGTGAATTAATACGATCAACACCAATTAATTGTGATGCGTTTTTTATAACATCGTATTTTTTATTATAACTAATACTTGCACGAATATTAGTAAATGAAAAAGTATTAAAATTAAGATAACGCAAGGAATAATTGTGATATAAAGCATTTTCTAAATTGCTATTTCCTCTAGAAATGGAATTATATGAGTTATATAAAACGCCTTCTGTTAAATTATTAATATCGGTAAAATTAGTGGTGATACCATAATTAAAATTCAGACTTTCCGATCGTTTCATATTAAATTTTATCGTTACATCTGGTAGTAATTTTGTTGGTGTATTTTTTACCGTATTTGATAATTGTTCATTTTTGGAAGTATATTGATGTAAACTAACACCAGGAGTTACAATAAATTTACCTGTTTGTAATTTATAATGTACGCCTAAAAAAATATCAGAAAAATTAAAATCTACATCATTAATAAGATTAGATTCCGTAAAATTATTAATGGAATTATCTGCTAAAGTTTCGAAAATATTAGAATCTAAATGCTGTGAAGTTATACTAGAACCTAAAGTGAAATTTAGGTTACTTTTATTGTTTAGAATATAATAGTAATCTACAGTTGCATCTAATTTACTAGTGGTTATTTTCTTATTTTGTGATAAATCTACATTGGTATTATTTAACGTATTTATTATGGCATTAAACGGATTATCATTAGCAAAAGTATTATATAACGGGTTATTTTTTTCATACAAAAACTGACCAGCAAAAGAAAATATATTTTTATCGTTTAGCGTATAATATATATTTGCATTTTGGTTGATAGAAATAGGTTCTTCGTCTTTATTACTAATAATAGCAGACTCGGTATTTTGATTTGATAACGGATTAAAAATAATACGATCTATACTATTTTTTTCTTCTAAACTCGACCCTTTAATTATAACATCATAATCCAATTGAAAATTTGTATTCGGTTTGTAATTAGCCGATAATTTTAACAAACCTAAAGTATTACCTTGTTTGGCTTGGTTTGCAATATTTTCATCGGATTCTATAGTTTGTTCTACTCCAAATTCATCTATTTGCGTAAATGTATTTGTTCGTAAAGTGTTGGTTATCATTTCGGTATTTGTATCTGAAAAAATAGCAAAACCACTAATATCAAATTTACTACTTAACGCTTGGCTAAAATTAATTGCTGCAAATTTGGTGTCAATTTCTTTTGCTTTGTTATTTTTAAGAAAAGAAAAACCTAAACTATTCGATGAAACATTTAAACCACCACTTCTACGCATTAAGTTTCTAAAACCACCTGAAAACTTAAAATAATCACGAAATGTAAAAGGTATTTCCCCAATATTATTAATGTCGGTTATGATATTAATACTCTTTTTTGGACTGTAATAAAACAATTTTGGATGTGCTAAATAGCGTGTTTCATCATCGCCTTCGCCAATTCCTGCAGTTACTTCTCCAAACCAAAAGTTCTTTTTTCCGTCTTTTAGTTTTATATTTATGGCAACATTATCACTATCATCACCTAATCCTCGCATTTGTGATACTTCATTATAATTTTTTAAAACTTCAATTTTTTTAATTGCATCGGCAGGAATATTTTTAGTTGCGAGTTTGGTATCACCATCAAAAAAATCTTTTCCTTCTACCATTATTTTACTTACCGTTTTTCCGTCTACTTCAACTTCGCCATCTTTGTTTACTTCAACACCAGGTAATTTTTTTAACACATCGCCTAATTTTTTTTCTTTACCTGAAGTAAAAGAATCTGCATTATAAACAATAGTATCTCCTTTTATGGTTACTGGCATTTCGTAAGTAATTTCTACTTCGTTTAGATTATTACTCGATTCCGTTAAGGTAAAATCTTTAATTGTTTCTTTATCACCTAAAACCAAAATTTTAGTTTGCGAATCGAATCCTAAATAACTAATTTTCAACTGAATAGTACTAGGTTTTGAAATTTTAATTTTATAATTTCCTTTAGCATCTGTGATGGAATAACCTTCTAAAGAATTATCCTCAGTATTCATAGCAATAACATTTGCCATTTCTAAAAGATTGCCTTTATCATCTTTTACAACACCTTTAATGGTAATTTGTGAAAATAAAGTTGAGGTAAATAATAAGAATATAATTAGGATTGATTTGCTCATTTTGCCCGTTGTTAGTTTTGTTTCCCGTTCCCGAAGTTTCGGGATCGCTGATTTTCGCAGAATTTTATGTTTACTATTTAATTAAACTCTAATTAATTTATAAATCGAAATTAACTCTACGAGTATCAGGTGGAAGAATTATTAATCATAATACTTAAGGTTTCCGTTACATTTTATTTTTTGCTTCCTAGAAGATTGGGAGAATTTAATTTGTAATAATAACTCTTGATGGGTTAGAATTATGCTAGAAAACGCCTGTCATACTCTACAAACACAAAAAATAGTAAGTTTACAAAACTTAACAGAATATTTTAAACGTCACTCTTAAATAAAACTTTTTTGTTTTGTGAAAAAACTTGCTGTAAAGACGTTTTGCAAAACGTCTTTACAGCAAGTTTGTAGATTTAACCACCAATTGTGATGGTCATTCTATTACCATCATTGCCTTTTTTTCTACCATCATGAAAATTTTCCATCATTTTCTTTTGTTGCTTGTCCATTATTTTTTTATACTCTTTTTCATTCACTTCTTTTCCTTTTGTTGGTGCAACAATTTTGATTTTCTCTTTAGGATTCATCACAATTTTATTACATACGTAATGCATTTTTCCTTCATGTAATTCTAAAATTAAACCTGGCAAGCCTTGATAATCTTTTGGACCATTTGAAACTGGTATTTCTGGTGTATACCAAGCAGTAATTAAGCGTTCTGTTTGCTTTTCTTTTTTAGAACCGTCTGTATTATAATCATCAATCATTTCAATAAAAGTTGCTTTTAAACATAAATATTTACCAATTATTTTGGTTTCTTTTTCGGTTTTCCACTCAATTTTTCTTAAACTATCTTTTATTAAAAACTTTTTTCCGAACATTTCTTGTGCATCTGCAAATGTATTTTCTTTAGTATTCTTATATAAAACACCACCTAAACCACCAATTTTAAAAACCATACCTGAACTATTTGGTGCTGGTTTATCTAATTTTTCTTCCTCAACATAAGTAGATTCTGTTTTGCTAAAAGTTAAAATATACGTTTTTTCAAACTGCTTTCTAATCATATCTTGAATTGCTTTTTGTTGCGCATCATCCATTTTAGTACTGTCTAAAGAAACAGAAAAATTACGCTTGGTTTGGTAATATGCCTTACCTTGAAAATCTTGTGCATTAACTAAAGTAGTTATTAATAGTAAGAATGTAATTGCTAGATATTGAATAATTTTTGTCATGATAATTGTTTTATTTAATGCAAATATATGGTAAGACTTTATTTATTAGCGTTAAGTAAAGTTAAGAAGTGTTAACGAGTGTTAACCAATTGTATTAATGTAAGATAACTTTAGTATTTTTGGACTATGCAACAAAAAAAATACTTGTGGAGTCTATACTTAATTATTACCACTATTGTAATAAGTCTTACTGTACAAGTATATTTTAATTTTAAGAATTATCAGATAAACAAACAGCAATTTTTTAGTCAAGTACAAAATAGTTTAGATATCGCGACTGAAAATTATTTTGTGGATTTAGCAAAAAATAATTATCCTAATTGGATTAGTAATAGTGATTTAGATTCTTTGTTTACTAAAACTACGGTTACCAGTTGGTCTAGCGATCATGATGAAATTTCCGTTACTATCGATAAAACAAATTCAAAAAATAAAGATAGTATCCTATCTCATTTTCAAACCATTCAAAAAATAATTGTTTCAGATAATAAAACTCCAAAAAAAAATAGACAATTTATTAATAAAACAAATAATAAACATCTACCAGAAAAATTTATTTTAACATCAAATAACCCTAAAGATAGTTTACAACTAATTACAGGTTTAACTTCAATATACTTATCCATAACTAATGATTCTTTAGATTTTAAACGATTAAATTTATTATTTCAAAAAGAATTAGAGCGTAATAATATAACGTTGCCTTATCGATTAAATCATTATAAAAACAAAAAAATAATTTCCTCTAATGACAATCTTAATTTTGGTGTAAATACCATAAAAACTTTAGCTAAATCTACTTACTTAAACAAAAATGAAAAAATTGAATTACAATTTCCAAACCAAACAAAAACTATTTTAAAAAGAGGTTTGTTAGGTATTTTACTATCTCTTTTGTTAGCAACAGCAATCATTGCATCATTATTTTACTTATTAAATATCATTAAAAAACAAAAAGTAATTGCCGAAATTAAAAATGATTTTATAAGCAATATCACCCATGAATTTAAAACGCCAATTACCACAATTGGTTTGGCGGTGGAATCTATCAAAAATTTTAATGCGGTTAATAATAACGCTAAAGCGGAAGAATATTTAGACATTACAAAAAATCAACTAGGCAAGTTAAATGTAATGGTAGAAAAAATTTTAGAAACAGCCATTTTAGATTCTAAGGAACTTTTATTAAAAAAAGAACGTGTAGATGTCGTTAATTTAATTGAAAAATGTATTGCAAAACATAAAATAATTCAACAAACTAAAACTTTGAATTTTAAAACAATTACTAAAGAATTATTTTTAAATATAGACATATTTCATTTTGAAAATGCTATTAGTAATTTAATAGATAACGCTATTAAATATGGCGGAAATATAATTAATATTGAAATTCAAGAACTGAAACAACAACTAATAATTTTAGTTTCGGATAGTGGGATTATTCCAAAAAATCAAAAAGATAAAATATTTGATAAATTTTACAGAATACCAAAAGGCAATACACATGATATAAAAGGTTTCGGAATTGGTTTATATTATACCAAAAAAATCATCGAAAAACACAACGGAACTTTAGAATTGACAAACACTAAAAACACTATCTTTCAAATACAACTTCCGTTGGTTGGTTAGACAAAAGGCAAAAAAATAAAAATGAACGAAAAACCAAAAATACTTCTAGCTGAAGACGAAGAAAGTTTAGGCAAAATCATAAAAGAAAGTTTAGAATTTAATGGTTTTGAGGTGATGCATTGTAAAAATGGCGAGGAAGCATTTAGTAAATTTAAAATTACAAGTCCAGATATTTTAGTCTTAGATGTGATGATGCCTAAAAAAGATGGTTTTACTTTAGCGAAAGAAATTCGGTTAGAAAACAAAACCATTCCGATATTATTTTTAACGGCAAAATCACAAACCCAAGATGTTGTAAAAGGTTTTAATTTAGGCGGAAACGATTATCTTAAAAAACCATTCTCCATAGAAGAGTTGTTGGTTAGAATAAAGTCGCTATTAAACATAAATCAAGTAGAAAATAAAATCGCAAACAATACAGAAATCCATATCGGAAATTATATTTTCAGTCCAAAAAAACAGACCTTAAGTTTTGATAATGAAATTAAAAAACTTACTAGTAGAGAATCCGATTTACTCTTAGAATTGTATCTTCAAAAAAATGAAATCCTAGACCGAACTTATATCCTTAAAAAACTTTGGGGCAATGATGATTTTTTTAATGCCAGAAGTATGGATGTTTTTATTTCTAAACTCCGCAAAAAATTAAAAAAGGATACTAATATTCAGATTATTAATGTGCGTAGTTATGGTTATAAATTAATTTTTTAGAGAGACCTAAAATGTACTTTCTAATTGTTTTGCAGTGTGAATTCAGTTTTTTTATTTAGTCAGGGTTTCACTTAGAGTGAAACCCTGACTCATGTAGAACTGATTTTATAAAATTTCAGTAATCAAAATTTTTGTAGAATTCCAAATAATAAAATCACCTTGTTGTTTGCCAAATAATAATTTGCCAATAGGTGAATGCGATGAAATCGCAAAATAATTTTCGTTTTCAATACTAATTTTTCCAACGCTAGTTGCTAAAAAGTAATTTCCGTTAGATGCTTTAATAAGACTTCCTAAACAAACATTTTTAGAGGTTTTAGAAATGTTTATTTTTTCTAAGGTTAATTTCATTTCTGAGATACTTGCAAATTGTTGTCCTGCTTTTTCCATTTCTAATTGCAACATTGCTCTACCAGTTTCGTGTTTATCGCCAGCCGAACTTTTAGTTTCCGATTGCAAAGCTTTTTTATTAGAATTAATTGTTTTTTGAATATTTTCCAAACGAGTCGAAACAAATAAGTTACATTGCTCTAACAATTGTTTTTTGAGTTGCATTGTTGTCATATAAAAAATAATTTTTAGTATGTATTACAGTTTGATAATCACAAAAATAATTTTTTAAAAGATGTTTTTTGCATTAAAAATAACAAAATTAGATTTTTCTTAAAATGTTACTTGCAAAAACAATCAAAAAAATAACAATATATTTGTATTAAAATAAAACAATTCTAAAATGAAACAATTTACATTTGTTTTATCCGTGATACTATTAATAATGAGTAGTTGTAAAACGAATATCTCAAAATTAGATCATCTATCAGATTCAAAATTTATTGAAGTAATTTCTTATGATAATGCAACAAAATCGATTAAAAGGATAGATAGTTTAATTAAAACAAGCAACTATTCGGAACATCAAATTGGACTTTTATATTTTGAAAAAGGAAGGAATTTAGGAGTTTTAGAAAAAGATATCGAAGCTATAGGAAGTTTAAAAAAAGCACTATCGATTTTTGAAAAAACAAAAAACAAAAAATTTATTGCCAAAACAAATTTACTTTTAGGAGATTCTAATGCATTTTTATCAAAAAATGAAAAAGCAAAAGAACAAATAAATATTGCAATTAATATATTTAGAGAAATAGATGATAAAAAAAATGTTGCAAAAGCACTAAATTCTATAGCGCATGTTTTTTTTCAATTTAATGATTTCGACACATCTATTGCTTATGTCAAACAAGCTGCCGAGATTCAGTTAGAATTAAAAGACATCTTAGAATTATCTGCTTCTTATAATAATATTGGTTATATTTTAGAACGCAAGGAAGATTATAAAACTGCAAAAATATATTATAATAAAGCGATAAAACTTAATGAAAAAACTGGTAGATCCAACTCCTTTGCATTACAAAATTTAGGTGCTGTTCATCTCATTCAAGGCAATATTGACAAATGTAAAGCATCTTATCTTA
>JAMONN010000153.1 GCA_027065775.1 Flavobacteriaceae bacterium
TTATTCTACTAATATACTGAATATCAATGTTTTAAACTAATTATTTGACGTTTAATTTATTAATAATCAGTAAGTTGTGTTTTTGTCATGTACTAAACGATATTATATATTATTTTCGTTAAAAATTTATTTATCAGCGACTAATGAACGAAAAAATCTGGCTTTCATCACCACACTTAACAGGCGAAGAACAAAAATACGTAAAAGAAGCATTCGATACTAATTGGGTTGCACCACTTGGTCCTAATGTTAACGGATTTGAACAAGAAATTTGTAATTACACAGGTGCTAAAAGTTGTAGTGTTTTAGTTTCTGGAACAGCAGCCATACATTTAGGTTTAATTTTATTAAATGTAAAACAAGACGATGAAGTTATATGCTCTACATTTACATTTTCGGCATCTGTTAATCCTATTTGTTACTTAAAAGCAATACCTGTATTAGTAGACTCAGAAAAAGACACTTTAAATATGTGTCCAGAAATGTTAGAAAATGCCATAAAAGATAGAATTAAAAAAGGCAAAAAACCAAAGGCAATTATCATTGTACATTTATACGGAATGCCCAGTAAAATGGATGAAATTATTGCAATTTCAAAAAAATATGAGATTCCTGTTTTAGAAGATGCAGCAGAAGCAATCGGGTCAACTTATAAAGGAATACAAATGGGAACCATGACCGAAATTGGTATTTACTCCTTTAATGGTAATAAAATAATAACCACTTCTGGTGGCGGAGCATTAGTTTCGAACAGTGAAAAAATAACTAAAAAAACCACTTTTTTGGCAACTCAGGCACGTGATAATGCACCACATTACCAACATTCAGAAATTGGTTATAATTACAGAATGTCGAACATTGTTGCTGGAATTGGTCGAGGTCAATTAGAAGTTTTAGATGATCGTGTAAAAGCACGTAGAGCAAATTACGAATTTTACAAAAAAGAACTAAGCACAGTAAAGCAAATTACCTTTACCAATGAACCAGAAGGTTTTTATTCTAATCGTTGGTTAACCACTATTCTACTCGATTCTTATGAAACTCGAGAAAAAATAAGGTTAGCATTAGAAAAAGTAAATATTGAAGCTAGACCATTATGGAAACCAATGCACTTACAACCAATTTTTAAAAATTATCCATCGTATACAAATGGTGTTTCTGAAGATTTATTTGATAATGGTTTATGTTTACCAAGTGGATCAAATCTAAGTAATAATGATTTAGAAAGAGTTTGTGATTCTATTAAAAATTGTTTTAATTAATGCAATATCATCAATAATTAATTAATTTTTTTGCGAATTACACATAAAAAAAGCAAATTCAATTTATAATTATAGATTTATATTTATATATTTTATTAACAATCAACTTTACTATTTAATAAATATTATATATTTGTATAAAATTAGTATGCTAAATAAATTAATAAATCAAATACGTAATAGCAATATCTATACTTCTAAATGGATAGTGCTTAGTATAGATGTATTAATTGTATTGCAATCTTTTGTAATAGCAAATGCAATATTTTATAACTTTAAAATTTATTTATTTAGTTCCTTTATTTTTTATCAATTACCATTCATTTTTATATTTACAATCATAAGTTTTTTAATTATTGGTTCGTATAAAGGTATTGTAAGACACACTAGTATTGATGATGCATTTAATATTTTTAAATCAACAATGATACTAGCTATAAGCACTATAATATTTGTGTATATTTATAGAAATTCAGACACTAATCTCTATAATGCGTATATTCCGCATTCTATATCAATTTTATTAATACATTTTTTACTAAACCTTATTATTTTAATTAGTAGTAGATTTATTTTTAAACGAATTTATGATAGATTAATACTAGGTTATAATCCTAAGACCAATATACTTATTTATGGTGCTGGAGATTCTGGATTAATTACCTATACAACTATTAATAATGACAAAAGTAATAAGTACAATATTGTAGGTTTTATTGATGATAATCCTTCTAAATCTGATAAGAATTTTTACGGCAAACGATGCTATACGTCAAAAACAATAACACATAAATTTATTCAAAAAAACAACATCAAAGAAATTATTATTTCAATACAAAATATTGAAGCAGTAAAACTTTTGAAAATAACCGATTATTTAATGCCTTTATCGGTTAAAGTAAAAATAGTACCACCTGTAGAACAATGGATTCATGGTGATTTAAGTATAAAACAAATTAAAGAAATTAATATTGAAGATTTATTAGAAAGAGCACCAATAAAAGTTGAAAATCCTATTTTAGAAAAAGAATTATATCATAAAGTAATACTTATAACAGGTGCTGCAGGTTCTATAGGTAGTGAGATTGCAAAACAAATTTCTAAATATAATTACAAAAAATTGATTATATTAGATCAAGCAGAATCCGATCTTTATGATTTGCAACAAGATTTTAAACAAAACAATGTCAAAAATTTTAGTGCCGTTTTAGCAGACATTCGAAATAAAAAACGAATGAAAATAATTTTTGATGCTAATAATATTGACATCATTTTTCATGCTGCGGCTTATAAACATGTACCTTTAATGGAAAACAATCCATACGAAGCTGTAAAAATAAACATATTAGGCACCAAAACAATAATGGATTTATCTGTAGCTAACTATGTAGAAAAATTTGTAATGGTTTCTACAGACAAAGCAGTAAACCCAACTAATGTTATGGGTGCGACAAAGAGAATTGCTGAAATCTATGCTAAATGTTTACAAGAAAAATCTACTACTAAATTTATTATCACAAGGTTTGGTAATGTTTTAGGGTCTAATGGTTCCGTAATACCATTATTTAAAAAACAAATTGCTATTGGCGGACCAGTAACGGTAACTCATAAAGATATTACACGATATTTTATGACTATTCCCGAAGCATGTCAATTAGTTATAGAAGCTGGCGCTATGGGTAATGGTGGCGAAATTTTTGTTTTTGATATGGGCGAATCGGTTAAAATATTTGATGTTGCCATTAAAATGATTCATTTATCTGGTTTTAAATATCCTGAAGATATTGCAATCAAAATTGTTGGTTTACGACCTGGTGAAAAATTATATGAAGAATTATTAGGCGATAAAGAAAGTACTTTACCAACTTATCATGATAAAATTATGATTGCAAAAGTTAAAGATTTGGACTGTGAAAAATTGATTGGAAAAATAAATGAATTCAAAAAAATAAATGAATTTACAGATAATCAAATCGTAGCAAATTTAAAGACAATTGTACCAGAATATAAATCGCAAAATTCTGAATTTGAAAAATTAGATTAATTCATTTAAAATAGTAGTTTTGCATCATGAAAAAATTTTTGATTTTCCTTACTATAATTGTTTGCTTATTTTCTTGTAAAAAAGAAACATCCGTAATTAATAATACGCCTAAAAAGACCGACGGTTATCAAATAATTGGTAACATTTCTAATTTTAATAACAAAGAGGTTTATCTTCAGAATAAAAATTTAGACAAATCTTATACAGTAATAAGTAAGGCAATTATTAGTAATAATAAATTTAGTTTTTCTGATGCTATTAACAACCCAAAATTAGTATATATTGGTTTTGAAAGTAGCGGCTATAAAGTACCTGTAATTATAAATAATTTTCAAACTATCATTAATATTGATAGTAAAGACTTAGATAATACAACTGTTTTAGGTTCTAAATTACAAACAAACCACACAAATTATTTAACCAATTTAGCTAAAGCAAAAAATAAATTTGTTTTTAAATTAAATTATATTAAATCAAATGCTAATTCAATAATAAGCGTTGTTATTTTAGAACAAATGCTTGGCAAAACCAAATGGCGTCTTGGACAAAATCGAAAAGCATTTGAGTATTTAAGTTCTGAAATGAAAACTTCTGAATTAGGTCAGAATATTCATGCATTTTTACTGAAAAACGAACCATTAGTAATAGATGAAATTGCTATAGAAGAAGTTAGTTTAGACCCTAAAGTTGCAACAATAATTCCAAAAATACATATTATAAAAGAAGCACCAAAAAAAGAGGTAAAACCAATAGTTAAAAAGAAACCAGTAGTTAAAAAAATTACAAGACGTAAAGCAATTAATTTCACTGCAGAATCACAGAATGGTGGTAATATATCATTAGCAGAAGTGAAAAATGGTGCAAAAGTAACTTTGGTTGATTTTTGGGCAAGTTGGTGTGGTCCGTGCAGAAAAACACATCCACATTTAAAACGTTTATACAACAAATACCACAGCAAAGGTTTTAATATCATTAGTGTTTCCGAAGATAAAGAAACAGATAAAAATAAATGGCAAAATGCTATTGCTGTTGATGGTCTTCCTTGGTCTCAAGTAATTGATGATTATGGTAGATTAGCAGAAATGTATAACGTGCAAAGTGTACCTCATTCTTTTTTATTAGATGAAAATGGTGGTATTATTTTTCACAAAAAATCAATGTACACTTTAGAACAGAAGTTAAAAGAGATTTTCGGATTTTAAATTCACATCTTTAAAAAATCAATTTATAATCTTGTTTTTTTCAGAAGTTAATGGTTTATTTTGAGTGCCATTTTTGAAGTAGAAATTTAAATTCTTAAATCAACAATCAACAATCTCCAATCTTTTAAAGCATTTTGAAGGTATGTTCTACTTAATTTTATTTTTTTGAAGTAGGAATTTAAATTCTTAAATCTCCAATCGTTAATCATTAATCATTAATCATTAATCATTTTAGCATTTAAATTGCTTTAAAAAAAATATTTTATTAATAACTCTCAAAATTTTATATATAATTCGAAACTTCCACACCTCTATATATTCTAATTATTTTGACAGATTACATTTAATTTTTTCTTATTTTTGTTACTTAATGTTTTTAAGTAAACTTGTCTCAAAAATTTTATTTTTTGTTACAATTACAACTTCCAATTAAAGGAAATAAAAATTCACAATGAAAGTATCAAAAGAATTAAAAACTGGATTAATAGCTATAATTTCAATCACCATATTAATTTGGGGTTATAATTATATGAAAAAGAAAAACCTTTTTGACGATTCAAGAGTCTATTATTCCGAATTTGATAATGTACAAGGTTTAACTCCTGCTAGTTTTGTTACCATAAATGGTTTTCAAGTAGGTAATGTTACCAGTATAAAATTTAATCCGAAAAAGAAAGGGTATTTTATTGTTAGTTACACCTTAACTAATGACTTTGCTTTTTCTGAAAATAGCGAAACCAAAATTATACCACCAACTATTTCTGGTATGGGCAGCGCGGAACTTATAATCATACCAAATTACGATGGTGAACAAGCCAAGTCTGGCACTTATCTAAAAGGTAGTATTCAAAAAGGGTTAATTTCTAGTTTTGGCGACAAGTTAGATCCTTTAAATGTTAATATAAATAGCACCTTAACAAATCTAGATCAATTAGTTACAAATTTCAATAACATTTTAGATAGCAATACTCAAAATAATTTAAAAGCTGCTATTTCTAATTTAACTAAAACATTAGCAAATTTTAATAATGTTTCCAAATCTTTAGATCAAATTTTATTAGAAAATAAAAGTACTATTAATAACGCTTTAACTAATGTAAATACGACTTTTAAAAATTTGGATTCTATAAGTACCCAGTTTAAAAATGCAAACTTATTTAGTAATTTCAAAACAACAATAAACAATTTAGATAACCTGCTTTTAAATTTTGACAAAATTCTTACTAAAGTAGAAAAAGGAGATGGTACCATTGCAAAACTAATTAATGATAAAGGTTTATATGATAATTTAGAAAATGCCTCTAAAGAATTAGAAGAATTATTAAGAGAAGTAAAAGAACATCCTAAACGTTTTGTACATATTTCTGTCTTCGGAAAAAAAGATAAAAGAGGTTATGTGAGAGATACAACTAAATAATGAATCAATTTAAAAAACATATCATTTCATTTTTAATTCTATTTTTTTTATTAAATAGTTATTCTCAAAATTTTAAATCTTGTAAAGAAGCGAAAAAAAAGGCATCTTATGATTTTAAACATAATGAAATAAAAATTGATATATTTAATAGATTTAATGACTCAATATTTCAATCTGATAAGTTTGATGTTTTTTTTGAAAATTATTTATTTACAAACTATAATTTAAAAAATAAGATGTTTTTTTTTGATGATTATAAAAATACTAAATGTTATAATGAAATAATATTAAAAAAAATTAAATATAAACATGGTAATCATTTTATAAAAAAAACAATCCAAAATGCTAAAAAATCACATAAAGAATTTTTAAATTCTAATGAAGATAGCCTTTCAAAGTTTATAAATTCAGACAAAATATATTATTTAGTTGATTCTCGAATAAGATTTAAAGGCAATGACAAGAAAATTATGATTTTTTTAGAGAATTTAATATCAAATATTTGTAATAAAAAAGAAGACCTTGAATCTATAAGAATCGATTTAACTATTAGTACTAAAGGCATTGTTACTAATTGTAAAATTATTTCAAATCTTATTAATAACAACAAAAAGTCAAATATTAAAAATCAAATTTTACTTAAAATTAACTCTTTAGGCAAATGGATACCTGCTTATTTGTATAACCAAAAAGTAAATTCTACAATTAATTTATATCCTTTTTCAAATAATTTTTCTTTTTCTTTATGGTAAATATCTTTATTTATATATTATTTATACCTTTTATATTTTTTGGGCAAAAAATTGAAACCTATAAAGAAATAGGCGAAATTCATGCAATTGAAGATTTTAATTTAGGTGCTGGAATTGTAGGTTATTATTATAATATTATAAATCCTGATTACAAAACCATTAAATTTATTGAATTTAATAAAGTATTTTATTTAAAAAAGTATAATATAAATTACGAAATTGTTAATGTTGGTTGTTTAATTCCAGAAAATTATAATTGTTATAAAAATAGTTACAAAAAACATATGGATTCTTTAGTGTTAAAAAAGTATGGTGGAAATTTTATAAAAAATACTGAAAAAGAAATTTTAAAAGAATATGAAATATTTAAGAACGCAACTCAAAATGAATTGAAAAAATACATTAACTTTGACCATATATATGATTTTGCAGAAAGTCTTCCGAAATTTATTGGTAATGAAAAAAATCTTTCTGATTTTATTAATAATTTTATTATTTCAAATTTTGAAAATAAAAATCTCAAACAAATTGCTTTAAGCATAGAATATAGTGAAAATGGTTCAATTACAAATTGTTTTTTTACAGATGCAATCGTATTTTTTGATAAAATATATAATATAAATGATTATAATTTTGAAAAAAATAATGATAATAAATATTTACAATTAGAAAAAGAATTAACTAAATCATTAAATAATTTAGGACAATGGATACCAGCATATTTATACCAAAATAAAATTAAGTTTAATGAAGGTTTTGTATCACTATCAAATTATACTGAATATTAAATCAAAATAAAATGCAATACATACCAAACATACTATTCGCAATAATTCTTATTTTTGGAATTGGTTTTTTTATCAAAAACATCAAAAAAATAGTTCGTAATATTAAATTAGGAAAAGATATTGACCGAACAGACAACAAATCTGAACGTTGGAAAAATATGGCAAATATTGCTCTTGGTCAATCTAAAATGGTGCGTAGACCTGTAGCAGGAATCTTACACATTATAGTTTATGTTGGTTTTATCATCATAAATATTGAAGTTTTAGAAATTATTATTGATGGTTTACTTGGTACACATCGTATTTTTGCTCCTTTAGGAAAACTCTATAATTTCCTAATAGGTTCGTTCGAAATATTAGCATTTTTAGTATTATTGTCTGTTATTATCTTTTGGATTAGAAGACAAATAATACAAATACCACGTTTTTGGAATAAAGAAATGAAAGGTTTCCCAAAAAACGATGCACTTTACATTTTATATTTTGAAATGGTTTTAATGAGTTTGTTTTTATTTATGAATGCCGCAGATCTTAATTTACAAAATTTAGGAACTGCTCATTATGTAAAAGCAGGAGCATTTCCTATAAGTCAATTTATTGCGCCGCTTCTATCTGGTTTTTCGGAAGCAACACTTATTATTATGGAACGTTCTGCATGGTGGATTCATATTATTGGAATATTTATATTTTTAAATTACCTTTATTACTCTAAACATTTACATATTCTTTTAGCATTTCCGAATACTTTTTATGCTAATTTAAATTTAAAAGGAAAATTTCCAAATAACAAAACCGTAACCAAAGAAGTAAAATTAATGATGGATCCAGATGCAGATCCGTATGCAATACCAGAAGAAGATCCAAATGCAGAAATTGAAAAATTTGGTGCAAGCGATGTTTTCGATTTAAATTGGGTGCAATTAATGAATGCTTACACTTGTACGGAATGTGGTAGATGTACTTCGGTTTGTCCTGCAAATCTTACAGGTAAAGAATTATCGCCTAGAAACATCATGATGAAAACTAGAGATAGATTGGAAGAAGTTGGAGATAATATTGATAAAAACGGCGAATTTAAAGACGATGAAAAACAACTTTTAAACGATTATATTACTCCAGAAGAACTTTGGGCATGTACAACTTGTAATGCATGTGTAGAAGAATGCCCTATAAATATTGATCCGCTTTCTATAATTATGGAAATGAGACAATTTTTAGTAATGGAACAATCTGCTGCACCACAAGAATTAAATATGATGATGACCAATATTGAAAATAATGGTGCACCATGGCAATATAACCAACAAGACAGATTAAACTGGAAAGACGAAGAATAAGGTTTGCTTTATGCGATACTTTTTTAAATAAAGAAACATGAAAAAACTTAATCAAATAAAAGATAAAGAAGGTAATTTATTAAGTCCGAAATTAGCGGATGATGTAAAAAATTACCTTATTGATATTGATGGTACTATTTGTGATGATATCCCTAATGAAGAACCAGAAAGAATGCTAACTGCAAAAGTATATCCAGATGCATTAATTACACTTAATAAATGGTTTGAACAAGGTCATATAATTTGCTTTTTCACTTCAAGGACTGAAGAACATAGAGAATATACAGAAATCTGGTTACAAAAAAATGGTTTTAAATACCATAGCCTTTTAATGGGAAAACCAAGAGGCGGCAATTACCATTGGATTGATAATCATTTAGTAAAAGCAACAAGATATAGAGGTAAATTTACCGAATTAGTAGAAAAAAATGTAACCATTGAGGTCTTTGATGATGGGAAACATTAAGGGTTTGGACTTTAGACTTTAGACTTTAGACTTTAGACAAAAAAAACAATCCACAATTAAACGATTAAACGATTAAACGATTAAACGATTAAACAAATAAACGATTAAACAATTAAACAAATAATACAACATTATGAACGTACCTACAATGGCAGAAATGCTCGCTCAAGGCAAACAACCAGAAATATTATTTTGGGTTGGTGCTGCTGGAAGTTATGATGATAGAGCAAAAAAAATTACACGTGCTTTTGTAAAAATATTACATCAAGCAAAAGTAGATTTTGCTGTTTTAGGTGTAGAAGAAACTTCTACTGGTGATGTGGCAAAAAGAGCAGGAAACGAAATGCTTTTTCAGATGCAAGCAATGATGAATATTGAAGTTTTAAATGGTTATGAAGTGAAGACTATTGTTACTTGTGATCCACATTCGTTTAATACTATAAAAAATGAATATCCAGATTTAGGCGGAAATTATACGGTTTATCATCATACACAATACATTCAAAAATTAATAAATGATGGTAGACTTACCATTAAAAACGATAGTTTAAAGAATAAAACACTAACTTTTCATGATCCTTGTTATTTAGGTAGAGCAAATAATGAATATGAAAGTCCAAGAGAATTAATTAAAAGGTTAGGTGTTAATGTAACCGAAATGAAACGTAATAAATTATCTGCTTTGTGTTGTGGTGCTGGTGGCGCTCAAATGTTTAAAGATGCTGAAAAAGGCGATAAAGAAATAAACGTTTTACGTACAGAAGATGCTTTAGAAACCAAATCTCAAATTATTGC
>JAMONN010000154.1 GCA_027065775.1 Flavobacteriaceae bacterium
TGCTGTCGTATTTAATACAATGATTTTATTAAGTTTAGCAGCAGTACTATTAGTAGCATACTCTGTATATTACCAAGCAGTAGTAGTTAAAAAATGGTGTCCGTTATGTTTGGTAACTGCATCTGTACTTTTGTGTCAGTCTTTACTTGCTTACTTTTTGAATCCGTTTAATTTTCCCCTTAAATTAAATGGATTTTTAATTTTAACGATTAGTTTATTAAGTATTACTGTTCTGTATTCTTATATAAAACCAATCTTAAGTAGTAAACTAGATTTGGATAAAACAAAAATTGATTATTTAAAATTCAAACGCAAATTTTCTTTGTTTAATTCTCTTTATAGTAATAATACTTATTTAAACACCAACATTACAAGTCTAAAAGAAATTATATTTGGGAACAAAAATGCAAAAACAAAAATAGTAATTATTACCAACCCGTTATGTGGTTTTTGTAAAGCAACACATCAAGCGGTAGATAAATTACTAAAAAATCCAACAAACGATATTAAAGTAACTATCCGATTTAATATTAATACGGAAAATAAAAGTGATACTTCTTATCAAATAGCAACCGTATTATTAAATTTATATCAAAAAGATGTCATTGCGTGTCGCGAAGCAATGCATCAAATTTATACCGATGGTGTAGACGTAAATAAATGGTTAGATAGTTATAAACATTATATAACAAACTCTCAATTTAACATTTTAGATGCTGAAAAACAATGGTGTTTAGATAACAATATAAATTTTACACCAGCAGTTTATTTAAATAATAGAGAATATCCAAAAGAGTATGAGTTGAGTGATTTGAGTTTCTTTATGGATGAATTAATTGAAGAACAAAATGATATAACACAGAATGTAATTCTAAAGCAAAATGTCATTCCTACAGAGTAAGGAACAATAAAAAACTCTGTGAATCTCTCTCTGTTTCTCTGTGAAACAATAAAAAATGCCAAGAAATTTATTTCTTGGCAAATAAACATCTTCTCGCGAAAGATTGACAGAAACTTTGACTGTCGTTAAATGTTCAAAGCAAAAGTAAACTTTAAATTTTAATATTATGAAAAATTTAGCAAAATTAAATGGTGCAAAAGCACTTAGTAAAAACGAACAAAAAAGTATTAATGGTGGTGGTAGCAAATGTAACTATCAACCTCAATGTGTAGGAGCTCCTAATGGGAAATGCTGTACTACAAACAGTGGTGGTTCAGGATATTGTTCGCATTCATGTTGTAGACCTTCTGCGACATGTATCGGCGGTATTGGAATCAAAAAATAAATATTTTTTGACGTTAAGGAATAGATTTATTTTTATTCCTTAATTTAAATTAGTTCAAAATTTTATCATTATAAATATAATTTAATTATGAAAAAAATATTGACTCTAAGTGGTCAGGGCAAACGCACTAAAAAATAATTTCACTTGATTGTCAGTGGTTTAATTCTATAATTTGTTTTGAAACTATTTTAGATAAAATATAATATATTGATTATCAATATCAAAAAAGTTTAATGCGTCGCCCCTGTCTAAGTGGTGTTAAGTCTCTTTCAAAAACCAAACAAAAGCAAATTAATGGAGGAAGAAATAAATGCAATCAAGGTTTTTGTTCTAGTCAAAATGACCTTGCATAGTGCTATTTAGGTAAAGATTTATGTTGTTGTAGAAGCGGTTGTTGTAGACCTTGGACTTTTAATGGTGTATTTTGTGAAGGTCCAAATAAATGAAGTCGACAGAAACTTTGACTGTCTATAAATGCTCAAAGCAAAAGTAATCTTTAAATTTTAATATTATGAAAAATTTAGCAAAATTAAATGGTGCAAAAGCACTTAGTAAGAATGAACAAAAATCTATTAATGGAGGTGGTACAAGAGGTTGTTCTTTCTGTCTAGTTGATGACCATTGTGGTGGTTGTGATATGACGGCATATATGAGTGCAGATTGGTATTGTGGTAGTGATAATAGATGTCATTCTTAGTAATTAGTATTCATTAATTTTATTTCAACTTAAAAAACCACCTGCTTTGCAGGTGGTCATGTTCTGAGGGCTTTGCCTATCTTTGCAACTATGCGTAAATATAGAAAGTTATCACAT
>JAMONN010000155.1 GCA_027065775.1 Flavobacteriaceae bacterium
TCGAAAAGTAATTAAAAACACAAAATATGCAACATATATTTACCGTAAAGAACAACTAAAAATGAAATTTTAAGGTTTTCCTGAAGTTTTAAATTAACTTGCGGATTTAAGGTATAACATGAACAATAAACGTTTTAGAATGACTTCCGAAGTACTTTTTAAAGGCGGTACTTCAAAAATACCAAATCATCAAAAAAGCGAACTTAGAAAAGCAGGAAAAGAATTATTTAGATTAATGTCTAAATTAGCGAAAGACAATCCCAAAATTAATTTTTTAATAATTTTAGAAGGTAATAATGCACGTTGGCAAGACCCTAGAACTGGTAGGTGGAACTATCAAGATATACCAAATGTAGGTTATAAAATAAGTTACAAAAGAGCTTTAGCTTTATATAATTTTTGGAAAGTAAATGGTTACGATTTTAAAAGTTTAAAAAATTGCGAAATCCTTATTTCTGGTAGTGGTTATTTTGGTAAATCTAGAGATGAAGTTAATGAGAGTCAAAACAAACGATTTACTATTCAAATAACTGGTAAAATTGGTGATTTTAAATAGAAAAATGAAAAATAAAGTTCAGTTGGTTTTTTATAATACCACAATCTCTCCACACAAATCCGAAACAACAATACTAGTAGTAACCGAAATATTCAAAGAATGTTTTGTGCCAAACTATAGAATTTTAATACGGTAATATAAAAATGCGTAGAACCAACTCTCTAAATAAAATCCTACAAATCAATTGTTCAATTTCATTATAAATACTATATTTGCAAACTTGAAAAAGTAACGCTAAATAGAGCGTATTAAATAAAAAAAAGATTTTAAACTTAAAATAATGCAAAACAAAGGAGTAATTAGACTATTTGCCATCATTTTCGGATTGATATGTGTATACTATCTATCATTTACCTATACGGCAAAAAATGCAGAAAAGAAAGCGAAAATTTATGCCAATGGCGATAAAGTTAAAGAAAAAGCGTATTTAGATTCTTTAGATATTAATTATCTATTAACTAGTTATAAATACAACGAAGTTAAGGATAGAGCAATGAATCTTGGTTTAGATCTTAAAGGAGGAATCAATGCTACTTTAGAAATTTCTGTAAAAGATATTTTAATTGGTTTATCTGGTAAGTCTAAAAATGTGGTATTTAATCAAGCACTTACGAAAGCTACGGAAATGCAAAAAACCACAAGTGATCCATATTTGAATTCGTTTATTACTGCATTTAAAGAAATAAGTGGTGGGAAAACCAAATTAGGTCATCCATCTATTTTCGGAAAATTAGGTTCTGAAATCACTAGAGAAACTAGCGATCAAGATGCAGCAAAAATATTAAAAAAACAAGTAGACGCATCTATTGCAACTGCATTTAAAGTATTACGTAATCGTATTGATCAGTTTGGTGTAACACAACCAAATATTCAACGTATTGGTAATACTGGTAGAATTTTAATCGAATTGCCAGGAGCAAAAGATATCGATCGTGTAAAAGATATTATTACCAGAACTGCGGAATTAGAATTTTGGGAAATGTCAACTTCTAGTGATTTAGGTAGTTTTTTCGGAGCTGCAAATCAAAAATTAGCATCTATAATTAAACCTGTTGAAGAAGTATTAAAAGATGCAACAAATGTTGATGAGGTTGATAAATTATTAAGCGGTCAAAGTGATGCGGATAGTTTAAAAGTAAGTAATCCTTTGTTTAGTATATTCACTCCTTATCCTGCTAATAACTATGCAGTATTAGGAATAGCTACTATAGGAAACAAAGAAAAAATTAATGCTTATTTAAGTAAGTCAGAAGTTAAAGCATTATTACCTTCTACATTAAAATACACTAAATTTTTATGGGATAACCCTAAAAAAGGAAGCGATACTATACGTTTATATGCTATAAAAGGTAATCGTAAAAATGTAGCACCAATTCATGGTGATGTAATAAAAAGCGCAAGACAAGACTTTGAAACATTAGGTGCTAACCCATTGATTTCAATGACTATGAAAAGTGATGCCTCAAGAGCATGGGCAAAAATGACAGAAAAAAACCTTAAAAGACCAGTTGCTGTAGTTTTAGATAGTATTGTTTATTCTGCACCAACAGTACAATCGGTTATTAAAGGTGGTTCTACACAAATTACTGGTAACTTTACTGTAGAAGAAGCACAAGATGTTGCAAACGCATTACAATCTGGTAAATTACCAGCATCTGCACATATTATACAATCGGAGATTGTTGGACCATCATTAGGTCAAGAAGCAATAGATAGTGGTTATAAATCTTTTATGATTGCTATTGCATTAATATTATTATGGATGATGTTCTATTATGGTAAAGCAGGTATTTTTACCAATATTGCATTAGTATTAAACATGTTATTTGTATTTGGTGTGTTAGCTGCATTTGGTGCAGTATTAACTTTACCTGGTATTGCAGGTATTGTACTTACCATCGGTATGGCAGTAGATGCGAACGTACTTATATACGAAAGAATTAAAGAAGAAATAGCAGGTGGAAAACCACTTAAAGAAGCAATTAATGCAGGTTACAAAGGTTCATTATCTTCTATTTTAGATGCAAATATTACAACATTATTAACAGGTATTGTATTATTTGTTTTTGGTTCAGGACCAGTTAAAGGTTTTGCAACTACTTTAATTATTGGTATTTTAACTTCATTATTCTCTGCGATTTATATTTCAAGATTATTTATTGAATGGTTTATCAATAGCGGAAAAACAATGACGTTTAACACTAGTATTACTAAAAACTGGTTTAAAAACATCAACATAGATTTCTTGAAAAAGCGTAAAATGGCGTTAATAATTTCAGGTGTATTATTAGCGATTGGTTTTGGTTCTTTAGTAACACAAGGTTTAAATTATGGTGTAGATTTTTCAGGAGGAAGAACGTTTACTATTAAATTCGATAAAGATGTAAATGCTACTGATGTAGCAAATAGTCTTAAAGGTGCTTTCGGAACTACACCAGAAGTAAAAACTTATGGTGGAGAAAATCAATTAAAAATAACTACAAAATATGAAGTTGATAATACCAGCAAAACTATTGATGCTGAAATTGAAACTTTATTATTTACTAATTTAAAACCATTTTTCTCATCTAACATAAGTTTAGAAGACTTTAAAATTTCTGCAGATAAAAGCGATGTTGGTTTAATGCGTACAGAAATGGTTGGGCCAACTATTGCAGATGATATTAAAAAAGATGCATTATGGGCTATTTTAGGTTCTTTATTAATTGTTTTCTTATATATTTTAATTCGTTTTAGAAAATGGCAATTTAGTTTAGGTGCTGTAATTGCAGTATTTCATGATGTTTTAATTGTATTAGGAGTATTCTCCTTATTACATAAATTTTTACCTTTCGAGGAAATTAACCAAGCATTTATTGCAGCGATTCTTACGGTTGTTGGTTACTCTTTAAATGATACTGTGGTAATATTCGATAGAATTAGAGAATTTGCAAACGATCATGAAGATTGGAAATATAAAGATGTTGTAAACAAAGCATTAAGTAGTACTTTAGGTAGAACAATAAATACATCGTTAACAACTTTAGTAACCTTATTAGCTATCTTTATTTTTGGTGGAGACTCCATTAAAGGATTTATGTTTGCAATGATTATAGGTGTTATTGTAGGTACGTATTCATCACTATTTATTGCAACGCCAATTATGTATGATTTCATTATGAAAGGAAAAAATAAAAAATTGAAAGAAGTAGAATAATTTCAATATATGATATAAAAATAACCTTTCAAGATTTCTAATTTTGAAAGGTTTTTTGATTAAGATTGACATTAAAACTAAATTAAATCTTCGGAAAAAATCACAAATAAATGAGCACTCTAAAAATACACGACAAATATTTTAAACCATATAAAAGCAAAAAAAAAATTGCAAAATATGTGTCTTATTTAGTTAAACAAGTTGAAAATGATCTAGAAGAAAATGAAATACCATTATTTATAGGTATTTTGAATGGTTCTTTTATGTTTGCTGCCGATTTTATTAGAGAATTTAAAGGCGAATGCGAAATTAGTTTTGTAAAATTTGCTTCTTATGAAGGAACAACTTCTACAGGTCAAGTAAAAAAACTAGTTGGTATAAATGAAAATTTAGAAGGTAGAACTGTAATCATCTTAGAAGATATAATTGATACAGGAAATACCTTAACAGAAATTTATAATATATTTAAAGATAAAAAATTAAAGCAACTTAGAATTGCGACATTGTTTTTTAAACCAGATGTTTTCCGTAAAGAACTACATATAGATTATATTGGTAAATCTATACCCGATAAATTTATTGTAGGTTATGGTTTAGATTATGATGGTTTAGGCAGAAACATACCTAGCATATATCAATTAACAACACAAAAGATGACAAACATTGTATTATTTGGTCCTCCAGGTGCAGGAAAAGGAACACAAGCAACAATTTTAAAAGACAAATATGACTTAATTCATATCTCAACTGGTGATGTTTTTAGATATAATATTAAAAATGGAACTAAGTTAGGTTTATTAGCCAAATCTTTTATGGATAAAGGCGATTTGGTACCAGATGAAGTTACTATTAATATGCTTAAAGCAGAAGTAGATAAAAATGCGGACGCTAAAGGTTTTATTTTTGATGGTTTTCCAAGAACAGAATCACAAGCAAAAGCATTAGATGATTTTCTTTCTGAAAAAGGAGAAGCAATTAATGGTATGGTTGCACTTGAAGTGGAAGAAGATTTACTAGTAAAAAGATTATTAAAAAGAGGAGAAACTAGCGGAAGACCAGACGATCAAGATGAAAGTAAAATCCGTAATCGATTTAATGAATACGAAACAAAAACTGCTATTTTACAACATTATTACGAAGATCAGAACAAATATTTTGGTGTAAATGGCGTTGGTTCTATTGAGAAAATAACTTTAAGACTTTGCGAAGTTTTTGATACATTATAGAAAATAGCAAATAGACCTTCAAGGTTTTTAAAACCTTGAAGGTCTAGCTTTAAATTAAACAATTTGCCTTGCGACCTTTGTGAAAACATTGCGACCTTTGCGGTTAAACAACAATACAATGACTGAAGGAAATTTTGTAGACTACATAAAAATATATGCTTCTGCTGGTAATGGCGGAAAAGGTTCTGTGCATTTACATAGAGAAAAGTACATTACTAAAGGCGGACCAGATGGTGGCGATGGCGGTCGTGGTGGACACATTATTATTAGAGCAAATAGAGAAATGTGGACTCTTTTTCATCTAAAATTTAAACAACATTTTAGAGCAACCGAAGGTCATGGCGGAAGTGGAAGTAGAAGTACAGGTAAAGATGGTAAAGATATTTATATTGATGTTCCTTTAGGTACTATTATCCGACATGGCGAAACGCAAGAAAAATTATTTGAAGTAACAGAAGATAAAGAAGAAGTTATTTTATTAAGAGGTGGACAAGGCGGTCGAGGTAATTGGCACTTTAGATCTTCTACAAATCAAACACCTAGATATGCACAACCAGGAATTGATGGTTTAGAAGCTTGGTTTCAATTAGAATTAAAAGTACTAGCAGATGTTGGTTTAGTAGGTTTTCCTAATGCTGGTAAATCCACTTTATTATCTGTAATTACTTCAGCAAAACCTAAAATAGCAGATTATGCTTTTACTACTTTAAAACCAAATTTAGGTATTGTAGAATATCGTAATTTTAGATCTTTTGTAATGGCGGATATTCCTGGTATTATCGAAGGTGCAGCAGAAGGAAAAGGATTAGGGCATCGTTTTTTAAGACATATAGAACGTAATTCTACGTTGTTATTTATGATTCCTGCAGATAGTGATGATATTAAAAAAGAATACGAAATATTGTTGAATGAATTACGTAAACATAATCCAGAATTAATAGACAAACAACGTTTGTTGGCGATTTCAAAATCGGATATGTTAGATGATGAACTTATAGAAGAAATAACTAAAGAATTACCAAAAGACGTTCCTTTTATATTTATTTCTTCGGTAGCACAGCAAAATATAATGGAACTTAAAGATAAACTTTGGGCGATGTTGCAGGATTAATACAGAAACCCAAACAACCAAAGTGGTATTATATTTCCATTACCATATTCTATATTATCTTTAATAACATAAGCGTTCTTAATATCTTTTATTTGTTTTTTCGTTTTGTTTTTTCCTCCAATTTCAAAAGTATAGGTATCATTAACTACAAAATCACTTTTATTAGATAAATCTATTTTAGAAACAATTTTTAATTGATTTAAAAAAAACGTCTCCCTAATATTACCAATATTTGCATTTTTATTTGCAATGGCATTTATAATATTTGTATTGTTTAAATACAATTTATCTGGTTTACTTAAAATGGTAATTCCTTTATTTGGTTTATTTATTATAGTAATTAATCTTGCTTTATCTAAATAAGTAAGTGCTTTTATTAAACTTTGTCTAGAGATGTTAATTTTTTCAGCAATTTTACTAATATTTGGTATAAAGGGTACACTTGTAGCTATAGCAAAAAGCAATTTTTTAATTTTTGTAACTTGTTGAAAATCTATATTTTCTACTGCTAAAATATCAACCTCAATAATTAGGTTAATGGTATTTATTAGTTTTTGTTGGTATTCAGTTATTCCTTGAGTGAAATATGGATATGCACCATATTGATTGTATGTATTAAAAGTGAGAATTGGTTTTATTTTTTGATTAATTTCTGAAGCAATTTCAACATGATTTTTAAGTATGTTTTCTAAACTATAAATTGGCAATTTAATTGAATTTTCTAATTCAATAAATTCTCTAATTGACATTTCTGGTAAAGTATAACTTACAACTCTACGAGATAAATCAGATTCCGATTTATAAATTTCTAAAATAGATGATGAAGTAAAAACTACTTTTAAATCAGGATGATTGTCATAGATTAATTTTATTTCTCTCGACCAATTTGGGTATTTATGAACTTCATCTAAAAAGAGATATTTTCCATCATTTTGTGAAAATTCTTCTGCTAACTCTATTAAATTATTTTCTGTAAAAAATAATTCGTCCATAGATATATATAAAACAGAATTATCTTTAGGTAAATTTAATTTTATGTGTTGTAATAAGAGTGTAGTTTTACCAACACCTCTTGCGCCTTTTATAGCAATTAGTTGGTTGTCCCAATTAATTTTAGATAACAAAAAACGTTTGAAATTTGTTTTCGTTCTTTCTATTTTTGTTCTAGATTTATTGAATAAAGAAACCATATTGTTAATTATAAATAACAAATATATAAAAATATTGTTAAACACGATTAACAATTAACACATTAAAAAAACCAATGCATTATTGAATGTAGGAAATTTCTTTTAATTTTAACGCATTTTAACGCACCTTCTAAAGCCACAGGAAAATTAAAACCTCTACCTTTGTTAGCGATTTCAAAATCGGATATGTTAGATGATGAACTTATAGAAGAAATAACTAAAGAATTACCAAAAGACGCTCCTTTTATATTTATTTCTTCGGTTGCACAACAAAATATAATGGAACTTAAAGATAAACTTTGGGCGATGTTGCAGGAATAGTATTCACACCGTGACTTTAAGTCACGGTGTGAATATTTTTAAGACACTATCCTTTTAAAAGAACACCATTTCAAAATGGTTATGTATTTTTCTCTAATTGCTTTAGACCACTGATAAGTTTTAACCACAGTTTATCTGGGTTACAAATATAAAAATCAATAAACTTTGGGCGATGTTAAATTAACCAAAAAACAGTTTTAAAAAGCGTTCAGCATTAAACCACATATAAATAATCACAAAAAGTAAAACAACCATAACCAAACCCCTAATGTTGTTTGGTTTTTTTCTGTGGTTAATTTTTCTGAATTCCATAGTAATTTGTGTAACTGTTTTTTGTTTAATCGTGTAATTGTATATTAAACGGTTACACAAAAAACAATTAAACCATATTCATAAAACTTACTCTACAGTAACAGATTTAGCCAAATTACGTGGTTGATCTACGTTTCTTTCTAACATAACAGCAATATGATAAGAGAATAATTGCAATGGTATTGTAGTCAATAAAGGAGTAAATGCCTCTATAGTTTCAGGTACTTCAATAACATGATCCGCAATGCCTTTTACTGTAGTATCGCCTTCGGTGACAATGGCAATAATTTTACCTTTACGTGCTTTAATTTCTTGAATATTGCTAACTACTTTTTCGTAATGACCTTTATTTGTTGCAATAACAACAATTGGCATATTTTCATCTATAAGTGCAATTGGTCCGTGTTTCATTTCTGCTGCAGGATAACCTTCTGCATGAATATAAGAAATTTCTTTTAATTTTAATGCACCTTCTAAAGCCACAGGAAAATTGAAACCTCTACCTAAATAAAGCATATTTTTAGCATCTTTATATTCACTTGCAATATATTTTACTTTATCATTAATTTCTAAAAGACTTTCTACTTTTTTAGGAATTAATTCCATTTCTTGTAAATAAGAATGGTAATCTGTTTTGGAAACATTTCCGTTTGCCAAACCTAATTTTAAAGCAATTAAAGATAGTAGTGTAATTTGAGTTGTAAATGCTTTGGTGGAAGCAACGCCAATTTCAGGACCAGCATGTGTATAGGCACCAGCATGTGCTTCACGAGCAATTGAAGAACCAACCACATTACAAACACCAAATACAAAAGCACCTTTTTCTTTTGCCATTTTTATGGCTGCTAAAGTATCTGCAGTTTCACCAGATTGTGAAATTGCAATCACAATATCGTCTTTGTTTATTATCGGATTACGGTATCTAAATTCAGAACCATATTCAACTTCAACAGGTATTCTTGCAATATCTTCAAACAAATATTCGGCTACTAAACCAGCATGCCAAGATGTACCACAAGCAACAATAATAATTCTTTTTGCATTTAAGAATTTTTGCATGTTATCATCAACGCCAGCCATTCTAATTAGACCTTCATTAACTAACATTCTACCTCTAAAAGTATCGATTATTGCTTTAGGTTGTTCATGAATTTCCTTTAGCATGAAATGATCGTAACCACCTTTTTCAATTTGCTCTAAATTTAATTTTAATTGTAAAATATCTGGATCTACTAATGAATCGTCTTGAATTTTACGTACTTTTATTTCTCTATCTATTTTTATAACAGCCATTTCGCCATCTTCTAAATAGACGCAATTTTTGGTGTATTCTATAAATGGTGATGCATCAGAAGCAATAAAAAACTCTTTATTATCTTCACCAATTCCGATAGCAATCGGGCTACCCAAACGAGCAACTACAAATTCATCTGGTTTGGTTTTATCAAAAACAACAATGGCATAAGCGCCAATAACTTGATTTAAAGCTAATTGTACTGCTTTACCAAGTTTAACGTTTTCTGTTTTTTTAATTTCTTCAATTAAATTAATTAAAACTTCGGTATCTGTATCACTTTTAAAGGTGTAACCTCTGTTAATTAATTCAATTTTTATGGTATCGTAATTTTCGATTATTCCGTTATGGATAATCACTAAATTTTCTGATTCGGAAAAATGAGGATGAGAATTTACATCATTTGGTACACCATGTGTTGCCCAACGTGTATGACCAAAACCAATATTACCAGTAGTAGTAATTTCTTTTTTTATTCTTTTTTCAAGATCAGAAACTTTACCTTTGGTTTTAGACATTTTAAGTTCTTTACCATCGTAAAGAATTAATCCTGCACTATCATAACCTCTATATTCAAGACGTTTTAAACCGTTAATAATAATAGGATGCGCATCTCTATAACCTATATAACCAGTAATACCACACATATGTTATTGTTTATTTGTTTATTGTTTAGTTGTTTAATCGTTCTTTAATTATGATTAAATAGTTAAACATTTTTTATTCGTTAAGTTTGGTATAATATATTTCTAATTTCAACCTTTTATCATAATCAGGATCTGTAGGTAAATAATCATTCCCATAAAGCACAACACCTCTTGGATCCCAACTAAACTCTCTTACAATAGTATCTTCTGCAAATTGTAAATTAGGTAAATCTGAAACATGAAATGCTTTAATACCAAAATTCACAGGTTGTGTAGCATCTTCATTTTTTAGGACTTCTGATAAATAATCTGTAATTCTAAATCTATATTTTACTGGACCTTCTGTTGTTTCATCATTTCCATCATCTTCTTCACTTTGAAGATTTCCATCATACGTTGCTTCACCTACAGATAAAATATCTAATATTTGAGCATTGTTGTTTGATGTGTCACCATCTTCATCTAATTTGTATAAAAATAATCTTGTAGGTACAACATCTCCACTTGCATCTTTATCCACATTAAATACTAAATTTGCTTCATTAATTAACCAATTTTCATTTCTAATTGCATCTAAATCCATATTATTAAAAGCATCTAAAGAAACAATAGAACCTTGTGCGCCTTGTATATATAGTTTTTTACTTTGGTTAGGGTTGTCAAATACTTGGTCTATTGTAGAATTAGAATAATTACGTTCAAAAGTATTAGTTCTAATACCATTAAAACCAAAAACTATAGATTGTTTTGTTTTTACTGGCTGGTCATTATCTTCAAAATCACCGTCACCATTATAGTCGGTTTCTGAAATAATATTTCCTTCAGAATCCTCAATAGTTTCATTAGTTAAAATTTCATTTGTATAATATATATTAAGAGTTGCACCTGCAAAATTTAATAACATTATAGAGCCATCGTCTCCTTCAGATTCAAATAATAATCCATTAAAGAATTGTACAAATTTCTCTTGACTTTCAAAATTTACTGAGTTAAGATCATTCTCATCGTCTAAAAGAAAATTATCTGTAAAAAAACCTTTGTCTAAACCTAATTTTATTGATGGTGCGCTATCACTTTTAATAATTGTATCGATATTTACACTAGTATCAAAAATATCAGGCCTAGAGATATAAGCAACAGTATCATTTTTATTTGGTTTGAAACCACCTGAAAATAATTCAGTAGATGTATTATAAGTTCTGTTTGAATAATATTTTTTAATTTGCGTTGGATTTTCTGGATCTAGTGAATTTAAAAAGGTTTCTAGTCTTGATATTTTTATATTAAATTCTGTTTCTTGATTTCCATAAATATTATTTAAAATAAATTTAGGTTTATTATCATCATAAACACCATCACTTGTAGCATTATAAGGTATATCTACAATTACAGAATCTATTGTTGGGTTTAAACCATAATCAACTACTGCAGGCACACTTAATTGTGTAACAACACCAGCGTTTAATAGACCAAAATTAGTTGTTTTATAAACTCCTAATGTATGAACAGGTGTATTTTCTACTCTAGATTTAAGAACATTTTTAGTAAAGGCATTTACTTCAAATATTGCTTTATCTGTATCAAAAGTATTATTATCGATTAATTCAGCACCTACATTTTCAAAATCAGTTTCACACGCAACAATACTTAAGATTATAGTTATTATTGCGATTGTATATTTTAATAAGTTATTCATTGTTATTTAAATTGTCTAAATTTTTATTTAAGATTCTGTTTCTGGGGTTACTTCTAACACTTCATTTAAATAGAATTCGGCATAGGCATCAGAAAATTCTTCTTCTGGTTTGTATTTTAAAACAGGTTTATCTATATTTTCTAAGTACGAATTTAATTCTAATGGTAAAGAAAAACTACCTCTTATTATAGCATCAGAATTGTCTATTGCTATTTTAGCTAAATTCACAAAATTTGGTTCTTTGATGTTTTCTAGTTTGCTTTCATCAATACCGTCAAACTTTATTTTATTAACTAAATCGTTATTTATTTTACCTTCAAATGGTTCGTTATATAATGAAACTACAATTTTACAATCTGTAAATAAAGTATCATTTTTGTAATATTCTTTTAAATATAACGGTAAAAGAGATGTCATCCAACCACTAATATGAATAATATCTGGTGCCCAATTTAACTTCTTAACAGTTTCTATAACACCTTTTGCGAAAAATATTGCGCGTTCATCATTATCTGTAAACAGTTCATTATCTTCATTTTCAAATACGGCTTTTCGCTTAAAATATTCATCATTATCAATAAAATAAACTTGCATTCTCTCTCTCGGTATCGAAGCAACTTTAATAATTAATGGCATGTCTATATCATTGATGATCAGATTCATACCTGATAATCGAATTACTTCATGTAATTGATGTCTTCTTTCGTTTATAACACCATAACGAGGCGTAAACACTCTTATTTGAGCGCCTTTTTGATTCATTTTTCTTGCCATTTCAAAAGCCATTTTAGAGGTTTCTGTTTCTGGTAAATAAGGCATCATTTCAGATGAAATAAATAAAATTCTTTTATCTTTCATATTTTGTTTTTAATTCTTCGGCAAATCTTTAATCTACAATTTTTAAATTGCTGTTTTGTTGAAAATTCACGAAACGCAAAAATACGAAAATTTGTCTAAAATTCACATTAAAATAGTAAGTTTACACTCTTTTAACGTGTAATTAACATTTATAAATGGAAGTCTTTAATTCGGTTAGGTCGCTGCAAAAAAAAATAACTAGCTATAAAAAAACAAACTCTATTGCTTTTGTGCCAACTATGGGTGCATTACATAAAGGTCATTTGTCCTTAATTAAAAAAGCACAAAGTGAAAATGACCTAGTTGTTGTTAGTATTTTTGTAAACCCAACTCAATTTGACAATAAAGAGGATTTGATAAAATATCCTAAAACTTTAGAAGCAGATTTAAAATTGCTTAAAAAAGTAAAATGTGATATGGTATTCACGCCAACTGTTAAAGAAATTTATAATGAGGACGTTGTATCTAAACACTATAAATTTGATGGTTTAGAAAATGAAATGGAAGGAAAATTTAGAGAAGGTCATTTTAATGGTGTAGCAACTATTGTACAAAGACTTTTTGAAATAGTAACTCCTGACAAAGCCTATTTTGGCAAAAAAGATTTTCAACAGTTACAAATCATTAAAAAATTAGTAGCAATAGAAAAATTACCAATAAAAATAGTTGGTTGTAAAATATTTAGAGAAAAAGATGGTTTAGCAATGAGTTCTCGTAATGTAAGATTGTCTAAACAGCATAGAAAATCGGCACCTTTTATATATAAGACATTAAAAAAAGCAAAGAAAAAGTTACAAAATAAATCCATTGAAGAAATATTACATTGGGTTAATAAAAAATTTAAAAAACACCCGTTTTTAGAGTTAGAATATTTTATCATTGCAGATGAAATAACATTAAAAGATAGTATTGTAAAAGACGATAATTTACGTGGTTTTATAGCTGTTTTTGCTGGTGAAATAAGATTAATCGATAATATTAAGTTATAATGAGAGTTACTGTTTTAAAATCAAAAATACACTGTGTAAAAGTTACAGGTGCAGATTTAAATTATATTGGAAGTATCACCATTGATGAAGATTTAATGGATGCTGCAAATATAATTGAAGGAGAAAAAATATTAGTAGTCAATAATGATAATGGGCAGCGTTTAGAAACCTACGTTATTCCTGGTGCTAGACAAAGTGGTGAAATTATTTTAAATGGCGCTGCAGCAAGAAAAGTAGCAGTTGGCGATACACTTATTTTAATCACTTTTGCAAGCATGAAGTTGAAAGATGCTAAAAAATACCAACCTTCATTGGTTTTTCCGAATGATAAAAATTTACTAAAATAAATTTTGAGTAAAAAAACAAAAAAAATAATATTTATTTTACTGCCAATTGCATTGGGAGTTTTTTTGATATGGTATTATTTACATCAATTTACAGATCAAGAATTAAATAAAATTATTTATGATTTAAAGCATGCAAATTATGCTTGGATATTCTTATCCTTATTTTTCGGAATATTAAGTCATATTTCTAGAGCTTATCGCTGGCACTTTATGTTAGAACCTTTGGGTTACAAACCAAAATTCGGCAATAGTATCATGGCAGTTTTGATAGCGTATTTGTTAAACTTAGCGATACCAAGATCTGGTGAGATTGGTAGAGCGGCAACAATGACTAAATATGAAAACATTCCTTTTGAAAAAGGGTTTGGAACTATTGTAGCAGAAAGAATATCCGACGTTATAATGCTTTTAATAATTCTAACAATTGTGTTTTTTTTACAAACGGATTTAATTTTAGAATATTTATCAAATACCAATCCAACTAATAAAATAATGATATTGTTAATAGGTTTTTTAGCAATTTTTATTGGATATAAAATATTTAAAAAGTCTACAAATTCTATAGTTTTAAAAATAAAAAACTTCATTAAAGGTTTAGTAGAAGGCGTTACAAGTATATTAAAAATGAAAAAGAAAGGTGCATTTATTTTTCATACCATTTTTATTTGGACAATGTATATTCTAATGTTTTGGGCCGTAACTTTTACCATACCAGAAACTTCACACTTATCTTTTGAAGCAATTCTAGTTGGTTTTATTGCAGGCGCAATTGCTATGTCGATAACTAATGGTGGTTTTGGAGCATATCCAGTTTTTGTTTTTAAAGCATTATTACTATATGGCGTTACTAAAGAATCAGGAACTTCATTTGGTCTATTAATGTGGTCTTCACAAACTATTATGGTATTAGTTTTTGGTGGATTATCCTTTTTGTTTTTGCCTATTTATAACAGAAAAAAATAATATTATTCAAAATAATAATAAGTTGAATTTTTACAGTAACGGTAAATTATTAATCACAGGCGAATATGCTGTGTTAGATGGTGCTAAAGCATTAGCATTACCAACAAAATTTGGTCAAAATTTAATTATTTCAAATTCAATCAAAAATAATCTTTATTGGGAAAGTTTAGACTATAATGGCGCTGTTTGGTTTACATGTAAACTTACCTTACCTTCTTTACAGATGGATGATTCTGTAAAGAAAAAACAGATTGATATTGCGAAAACACTACAATTTATATTAAAAGAAGCACAAAAACTAAATCCTAATTTTCTAGTTAACAATAATAGTATTCATATTAAAACGAATCTAACTTTTGATAGAAATTGGGGATTAGGAACATCATCTACACTTATAAATAATATTGCAAATTGGGCAAAAGTAGATGCTTTTAAATTACAATTAAATACCTTTGGTGGCTCTGCGTATGATATAGCTTGTGCGCAAAATGATAATTCGATTATTTATCAATTAAAAAATAATAAACCAATTGTTGAAGTTGTAAATTTTAATCCAAATTTTAAAAATCAATTATATTTTGTGTATTTAAATAAAAAGAAAAACAGTAGAATAGCAATTGATAATTACCAAAAAATCAAAAATAATAAAACCGAATTAATAAAGATTATTTCTACAATTACTAATGAAATTCTAAAGACGAATTCACTAGTTGAATTTGAAAAACTATTACAAGAGCACGAAAATATAATTTCAAATATAATTAAAATAGAACCTATAAAACAGCAACTATTTAAAGATTATTTTGGGGTAATAAAAAGTTTAGGTGCTTGGGAAGGCGATTTTATATTAGCAACTGGTAATACGGATACTCCTAAGTATTTTAGAGATAAAGGTTATGAAACTATTTTATCTTATGATGATATGATTTTGTAATTTCAGTAAAATTAATCATAAAAAAACCTGCTAAAAATTAGCAGGTTTTTTTAAACTCTAAAAAATTAATTATTTAATAACTAATTTACGAGTTGATGAATTTGAACCTTCCGTTACTTTTAAGAAATAAACACCAGTGTTCATTTTTTCTAAATTAATAACTGAACTTGTACCTGTAAATGAGTTAGTATAAACTTGTTTACCTAATATATCAAATATAGAAACACTTTTTGCCGAAGCGCTTAAAGTATTCATTACAATTCTGTTGTTAACTACCGGATTTGGGTAAATTGAAAAACCTTCGATTTCATTATCATTAACTGAAGCAGTATAGTCAGTAAAGTCAGCTAAATCTCTTGCTCCTAAAGAATGAGTACCAGTTCTATCAATAATAAGACCTACTATTTCTTGAGCTACTGTAGGTACATCAGTATCTGTATAATCAACACCAAAAAATGTTCGAAATAAAAATGTATCTGCATTTTGTGTCATCGGGTAATCTGTATTATTAACAAAAGTAGTTTCTGTTGAATTATCTAATAATACATCTACTACTTTTACTAATTCTGCTTCATAATTTTCAGCATTAGCCGTTAATTCTGCTAGAGTTACTACTTGCGGAGTAATAGTTAAAGTAGATGGTGATACTAAAACAGCATCTGCTAAAGGTATAAATTGTAGCATATTGTTAAACTCGCTTAATGTTCCATAGATACCTGTTAAACCATCTCCTCTTGCTCCCGAAGTAATATTACCAGCACTATCATCAATTAAAATACCAGCAGTTGCATCTTGGATGAATTTTTGACTTCTAAATCCTGTAGCGTAATTAATAAAAACTTCATTATTTAATGTGTAAACAGTACCATCTGTTTGGGTTGGGAAAGCTGCTCTTAAAGCGGCTAAATTTGCAATAGCATTTAAAGTACCTACGCTAAAATCTGTAGAACTAGTAGCTAAAACACCACCATTAACTAAATCAACTGTCACAGCATAACTTGAACCATCTGTGGTAGTAATAGCAAAAGGACTTGTAACATTTGTAGTTTCAGAACCATTTACTGTAATATTAACTTGTTCGCTACCAGTAGTATTTGCAGTAACAAATTCTATATTAACATTAGTAGTTCCTGGAGCAAATAACGTTCCGTTAGAAGGAGAAGTAATACTAATTGTTGGATCAGGAACACCTGTAACAACATAAGTACCTAATGGAAAAGGTGTTGCAGCAGATGCGTTGTCTGCTTGCCCATCATTTACATTGATACCGCTAAAAGACCAATTTCCTAAAACAAATGTAGTACCATCTGGTCCTGTAGCATCATTTCTATATGCCCAACCATCTAAATATTCCCATGGTTCACCATTACCATCAACATTTATATCTCCGAATGTATCTGTTACGGCGCCGTTAAAAAATAATTCTACTGCATCATCTCCGTTAATTCCCATAGAACTGTCTAAATAGTCTGCATCAAAACCGAAATAAGTATTAAAAGCACCTGCGTTACCACCTTCGGTAGCAACATATATAAAATCTCCAGCAGAGTAAGAATCTGCGGGAAAAGTAAATTCTTCGCCATCAGTACCTTGACCGTTGTTTGCGCTACCAATACCGTAAAGACTTAAGTCTGCAATATTATTAACTACATAAAGTTCTGTCATTTTAGGTGTTCCACCTGTTAAAGGCCCGTCAAAAACACCTGTGATAATTAAATCTTGCCCAAAAGACAAAGAAGTTACCATAATAGCAACTAATAATAAGTAAATTTTTTTCATAATAAAATGTATATTGTTTAATAAAAGTTAAATTCTTTGCAAAAATACAAAAGAAGAATTGTTTTTAATGTTAAATAATCATTAAGTTATTAACTAAATAAACCCTTAATAACCCAAAGTAATTAACACTTCTTTAGAGGTCTTATTATTCTTTCTTTTATAGAATGTTAAAGCCAGGTCTGTTCTATTTGTAAAAACGCCATCTATTCTATTACTATACCTTATAAATTGCTGGTTGGTATCAAAAGAATATGGATGAATTAATAAGTCAAATTTATGAATCATTTCCGCCATCCAATTAGCAGTTAATTCTTCATAATTATTTGGTTCGCCTGCAATACTAGTTCCGATGACATGTACATTATTTGCAATAGCAAAATCTATTGCTTTTGTATAAGTTTCTTTTATATTGCCTTTCATATCTGGTCGCCATAATAAAAAGCATTTAGGAATGTTAGGTAAATATTTTTCTAAATTTAAAATGCTTTTAGGCGAAAAAGATTGTAAAATAAGACGTGCTTTTGTATTGGCAATTCCGATTTTGTTTTCTTGAGTTTGTATTTCTTTTGGGTTATTATTAATGTTCCAACCTAATTCGGTTAATTCGTCTTTTAAATATTTTTCGATATTTGATTTTGGATGTTTCGTTTCTACATAAATGCCAGGTCTATTACCATTGTCGTTTGGATCGATTTCATATTGGTATTTGCCATTCCAATTACCATTAATTATAATTTTTATAGGATTTCCATTTTTTCGTTGTATTCTATTTCCTTCAGCAATCATAATTACATCTTGTAAAGTAAGAATTTTAAGGTTTTTAAATTTTTTATTTGCTTGATTTGGGTTTATTATATTAAACCAAGAACCTGCATCTAATTGTCTTAATTCTAGCAAAGTAAAAGCATTAATGGAAGCATTAATTCTATCAGGAAATATTTCTTTTATATTTGTAGTTCGTTTTAAATCGTCATCATGAAAAGCAACTAGTTCATTATCTTTAGTTAATTGAATATCTAACTCTAAGTAATCTGCACCGATATTTCTTGCCCAAAGATATGCGGGTTCAGTTTCTTCTGGTGTCCAATAAGTACTGCCTCTATGGGCGATTATGATATCTTTTTTTATATAATTTTGTACTTTTTTTGTGCTTTCGCTTATTTTTTTAATTTCTTGCATTTGTGTTTTTTCTTTCACCTCTTTTTTACAAGCTGTTAGTGTTAAAATAAGTATTAAAATAATATAGTTGATTGCCTTCATTTTAAATTTCATTTTTGTTTAATTCTTTTAATCGATGGTTTTTGTTTTCAATAACCCAAGTGTAACCAATAATAATAATCGCCAAAATACAAGCTGCTACGAGTAACTGAAAACTACTATCCCAACCATAATTATCTACTAAATAACCGATAACAATATTTGCGGTTAATGCACCGCCAAGATAACCAAATAAACCTGTAAACCCAGCAGCAGTTCCTGCAGCGTTTTTAGGTACTAAATCTAAAGCTTGTACTCCAATAAGCATTACAGGACCATAAATTAAAAAACCGATAGAAATTAATGCAATATTATCAATTATCGGATTTCCTGCAGGGTTTTTCCAATAAATAACAACTGCTATTAAAACTAAAGTCATATAAATTATACTTACTGGGGCACGTTTACCTTTAAACCATTTATCACTTACAATTCCAGCAATAATTGTTCCTGGAATTCCGGCCCATTCGTATAAAAAATAAGCCCAGCCAGTTTCTTTTAAAGAGAAATTTTTAACTTCTTTTAAATAGGTTGGCGCCCAATCTAAAACACCATATCTAACCAAATAAACAAAAATATTTGCAATGGCAATAAACCATAATAACTTATTTTTAAATACATATTTAATAAAAATTTCTTTTGCTGATATTGCTAGATTTTGATCTACCTCTTTAAATGTTTCTGGATAATCGTTTCTATAATCTTCAATAGAAGGTAGGCCAATAGCTTGTGGTCTATCTCTAAGTGTTAAATAAATAATTAAAGCAATAAATATGGCAATAATACCTGGTAAATAAAGTTTTGCATGCCAATCATTAAAATAAGCAACTCCAAAAATGGCTAATGGACCAATTAAACCACCACCAATATTATGAGCAGTATTCCAAAAGGCCATTTTAGTACCTCTTTCTTTTATCGAAAACCATTGCACCATTATTCTTCCACTTGGTGGCCAACCCATACCTTGAAACCATCCGTTAAGTAATAGTAAAATAAACATGATGGTTACTGATGATGTGGCAAAAGGGAAAAATCCCATAGTAATCATAATAAGTCCAGACATCAACAAACCTATTGGCATAAACTTTCTTGCATCACTTCTGTCTGAAACATTACCCATTAAAAACTTACTTAAGCCATAGGCAATTGCGACTCCTGATAAAGCAAAACCTAGTTCTAACTTAGTATAACCTTGTTCTATTAAATCAGGCATTGCTAATGTAAAATTTTTACGAACTAAATAATAACCAGCATAACCAATAAAAATACCAAAAAAAACTTGCCAACGCATTTTTTTATAAATCGTATCTATTTTCTCTTTTGGTAAAGTTTCTTTTTTTGGTGGTACTTTTAAAAATTTAAACATATTTTTTTAATTTAATAAATATCCTTTGGCAAGTTCATTAAATTTTTTGACTTGTTCTATTTCCCATTTTTTATCGCGACCTAATTCATTTGCCATAATTTCAGCAACTATTGGTGCCATTTTTATACTTTCTTTAGCGTCTAAAAGTAATGCTCTTGTTCTGCGTGATAAAAAATCTTCTACATTTCTTGCATATTCACTTTTTACTGCCCAAACAACTTGTGCTTTGTTGATTTTTAAGTCTTCGCTAATCCATTTTTTTAAATTTGGATTATTTTTAATGAGTTTTTCAATTTCTTGTATATCCGAACCATAAAAATATAACGGATTATTAAAATCTACATTTTCTTTATAACCGTGAATATGTAATTCCTCAGAAACACTTTTTCTTTCTGTAAGATTAAAAAGTATTGCTAATTTATCTATGGCATCTTCACCCATTTCTCTATAGGTTGTCCATTTTCCACCAATTATAGAAACCAAACCAGATTTGGAAGTGATTATTTTATGTCTTCTTGAAATTTCTTTTGTTTTCCCGTTAGCATTTTCTTTTGGTGCTGCTAATGGTCTTAAACCTGCAAATACACTTTTTACATCTGCTCGTGTTGGTTTGATTTCTAGATATCTACCAGCGGTTTCTAAAATAAAATCGACTTCTTCATTGGTTACTTTTGGTTCTATTACTGGTTCATCTTTTGCAACATCGGTTGTACCTAAAATTACTTTATTATGCCAAGGTACTGCAAATAAAACACGACCATCTCGTGTTTTAGGAATCATTAACGCATAATCGGATTGTAAAAATTTACGATCTATTATTATATGTACACCTTGACTTGGTTTAATTACATTTTTTGCATTCGGATTATCTTTTTGAATAATTTCATCTACAAAAACACCTGTTGCATTTAAAACTGCTTTGGCTTTTATTTCAAAAACAATTCCTGTTTCGTCATCTTTTGCAACAACTCCTTTTATTTTATTATTCTCTTTAAGAAAGGATGTTACTTTCATATAATTTAATGCAGTTCCATTATTTTCTATTATGGTTTGCACTAAATTAATCCCTAATCTAGAATCGTCAAATTGGCCGTCGTGATATAAAATACTTCCTCTTAAATTTAACTTTTTAAGAGTCGGTATTTTTTCTAGTGTTTTTTCTTTGGAATATGGTCTAGAAGTCCCAAATCTTGATCTACCTGAAAGTAAATCATAAATTGTTAAACCAAAAGTGTAAAAAGGTTTGTACCACCATTTATAAGATGGAATTAAAAAAGGTTTATTGGTTACTAAATGAGGTGCGTTTTTTAGTAACAAACCTCTTTCTTTTAAAGCTTCTAATACTAAAGAAATATTTCCTTGAGCCAAATAACGAACACCACCATGTACTAATTTTGTACTTCGACTAGAAGTACCAATAGTGTAATCGTATTGTTCTAATAATAACGTTTTATAACCTCTTGTTGTTGCTTCTACAGCAGCACCTAAACCAGTTGCGCCTCCACCAATAATAATAATATCCCAAACATCGGTTGACTTAACTTGATGGATAAGTTCACTTCTTTTCATTTTGAGAATTACTTTTATTTTTTATTCGTGAGACTCTAAAAAAATTATTTCAATTTTTTAGTTAGTCGAACTAATCCCGCTTTTTTTAGCGGGATATTGGTTTGATACCTCGACCCTTGGGTCGATTCTATTTATTGGGTTCAGGACTTGCCCTGAGGTTAATACCTTTTTTATTAATATGTTTTAGTCATATCTTCAGGAACAACAATAATAAAATGGGCTAAACCTTTTTCGTTTTCTCCTAATTTTTTAAGTTGTTCTTGCTCTACAGTTGAAATTGTGACAATATTTAAATTCGCATTATATTTCTTTAAATACCAACCAATTGCTTCGAAATTATCGGAATGATAAGAACCATTATAATGTACAAATAATTTATTTTTTTCTAAGTTTTTAAAAATAAAATAACCCATTGTTGCGTCTTTAATTGCTTGTGCTTTTGGCATATTATCACCGCCATGTCCGCCCATCATTTCTATCATTTTTACATAACCAGGTAAATCTTTGTCGTATTTAATTGGTAATGGTGCAATGAATGATTTTTCTAAATCTGATAATTCATCCAAACCTTCAAATCCTTTTTTAAAGACAATTTTAGCGTTTCGTCTAGGTACATTTGTAGCGATAAATTTAGTATTGCTATCTTTTGCAAAGTCTACTAAAGGTTTATAATCTGTTTTATAATTTGGCCACAATCTTGCTAAAGTATCTAATGCTTTTTTATCTATTTTACTAGATAAGTAATCGTTTAAAACTTGTTGATTGTCGGCTTCAAACATTTCCGCGCCAAGCGTTAATTTTCTTTGTTTCGAAACATCTTTTGTTAATTGTAATTGCAACCAATGTATGATGGAATTGTTATGATGTTCACCAAATAAAACAACATCTGCTTTACTTACTTTTTTCAACATTTTTTTATATGAAGCTTTTTTACCTTTAGATGTAAATATTTTATAAGGTTGCCCGTTTTGTGCTATTAATAAAGTCGAAAGACTAAAAAATACGATAGATAATACTATTTTTTTCATTTTAATGGAATTGTTTCCTGCAAATGTATAACTTTGTTACTTAAATAACAGATTTTATATTTTAATCTTATTACTCATGAAATACTTACCAATAGATAACAAATTATTCATAAAAAACAGAAAGAAATTTATCGCTAAAATGGAAAAAGGCGCGATGGCAATTTTTAATTCTAATGATATTTATCCTGTGAGTGCAGATAGTACTTTGCCTTTTGCACAACATCGTGATATTTTTTACTTATCTGGTGTAGATCAAGAAGAGAGTGTTTTGATTATTTTTCCTGACGCAACTAAAAAAGAATACAAAGAAATATTATTTCTAAAAGAAACCAATGAGCATATTGCTGTTTGGGAAGGCGAAAAACTAGATGAAGAATCGGCTTTTACAACTTCCGGTATAAAAACAGTTTATTGGTTACAAGATTTAGAAAAAGTATTGTTTGAATTAATGACCATGGCATCTGCTGTGTACATTAATACTAATGAACATTATAGAGCAAATGTAGAAACACAAACTCGTGAAGCGCGTTTTATAAAAGCATTACAAAAAAAATATCCTGCACATACTTATTTAAGAAGTCAACCAATTTTACAACGTTTGCGTTCTGTTAAAGAAAAAGAAGAGATTGCTTTAATTCAACAAGCATGTGATATTACAGAAAAAGGTCTTAGAAGAGTTCTTAAATTTGTAAAACCAAACGTAGCAGAATACGAAATTGAAGCAGAATATATTCATGAATTTACCATTAATAGAGCAACGGGTTTTGCTTACACACCAATTGTAGCAAGTGGTTATAACGCATGTGTATTACATTATATTGAAAATAATCAAGTTTGTAAAGATGGCGATATTATTTTGATGGATGTTGGTGCAAGTTATGCCAATTACGCAAGTGATATGTCTAGAAGTATTCCAGTTTCTGGTAAATTTACAGAAAGACAAAAAGATGTTTATAATGCTGTTTTAAGAGTAAAAACTGCCGCAGCAAAATTATTAGTTCCAGGTACAATTTGGGCAGATTATCATATTGAGGTTGGGAAATTAATGACTAAAGAATTAATTAATTTAGGATTAATAACCAGTGAAGATGTTAAAAATGAAGATCCAAAATGGCCTGCATATAAAGAATATTTTATGCATGGCACTTCGCATCATATGGGATTAGATACGCATGATTATGGAATCTTAACCGAACCAATGCAAGCAGGAATGGTTTTTACCGTAGAACCAGGAATATATATACCAGAAGAAAATTTAGGTATTAGAATTGAAGACGATTATGTGATTCAAGAAAAAGGAGAACCGTTTAATTTAATGGCGAATATCCCGATTACTGTGGATGAGATTGAAGGATTGATGAAATAATTGACACGGATTTCACAGATTTTCACAGATTTTTTCTTTGCGAACTTTGCGAAAAATCTTTGCGCCTTTGCGAGAAAAACATAAACAATTGCAAGAAAAAACAATCATTTACAAAAACATAAACATTTCCTATACCGATTCTGGTAAAGGAAATGTTATTGTATTACTACATGGTTTTTTAGAAAATCAATCTATGTGGCAAGATATTATTTCTGTATTAACTAAAAAAAACAGAGTAATAACCATCGATTTATTAGGTCACGGAAAAACAGAAAATTTAAGTTATGTGCATTCCATGTCTGACCAAGCAAAAATGATAAAATCGGTTTTAGATTCCTTACGGTTAAGACGTTATTATTTAATTGGTCACAGTTTAGGTGGTTATATTTCCTTAGCATTTACAGAACTATACCCTAAAAATACAAAGGGAATTTGTTTAATGAATTCTACTGCAAAACCAGATGCATCAGAACGAAAACAAAATAGAGATAGAGCAATTGCAATGGTTAAAAGAAATAAGGATACTTTTATTAAAATGGCAATTCCGAATTTATTTACACAAGAAAGCAGAATTAATTTTAAAAAGGAAATCGATGTCATTAAAACGGACGCATTAAAAACTTCAATTCAAGGAGTAATTGCTTCGCTGGAAGGAATGAAAAATAGAAAAGATAGAACCTTTATTTTACAAAATATAGAATTTAAAAAAATGCTAATTATTGGCAAGAAAGATCCATTATTGAATCGAGATGAGTTAATAAATCAAGTTAAAAACACCAATACAGAAATTGTAGAATTTTCAACCGGACATATGAGTCACATAGAAAACAAAAAAGAATTAATTACCACATTATTAAATTTTGTTAAATAATGGATGATAAATTAAATAGAGAATATCTCGTAAAATTAGCAAATACCAAAATGCCTTACGGTAAATATAAAGGTTATGATTTAATAGATTTGCCCGAACATTATATTGTTTGGTATCATGACAAAGGTTTTCCGAAAGGTAAAATAGGAGAGATGCTAGGTTTGGTTTACGAACTTAAACTAAATGGTTTAGAACATTTAATACATAAGATTAAGAAAATGTAGACAAAGTAAAGACGTTTTGGCAAAACGTCTTTACTTTTTTTTTAGTAGAAACAACCTTAGTCTTCTAAGTCTAGAATAGTTAAATAAATTTCTTCAATTTTTGTTTTAGATGCTTTTGCAATTTTGAATTCTAGATTATCTACGATAATTATTTCGTTTAAATCAGGAATAGATTCCGTATGATTTACTACATAACCACCAAGTGTTTCATAAGAATCTTCTTTAGGGATATTCAAATTATAAACTTCATTAAGATAATCTATTTCTAATCTAGCCGAAAATAAGAACTCTCTACTATTTATTTGTTCTTCTGTATTTTTAATTTGATCATGTTCATCTTCAATTTCGCCAAATAATTCCTCAATAATATCTTCTTTAGTAATTAAACCAGATGTACCGCTATATTCATCTAATACAATGGCAATACTTTTTCTCTTTCTACTTAAATTATCTAATAAATTTTTTATTAAAATGGTTTCTGGAACAAATTCAACTGGCAATAAAACAGAACGAATATTTTTTGGTTTTTTGAATAATTCAAAGGTATTTACATAACCTATAATATCGTCTAGAGAATTTTGAAAAATCAATATTTTTGAAAGTCCAGATTTAATAAATAATTCTTTTAATTTTTTAATTGGTTCATGTACCTCTATAGCAATTATTTCGGTTCTAGGTACCATTACTTCTCTTGCTTTTACATTATGAAATTCTAAAGCATTTTGAAATATTTGAATTTCGGAATCTACATTTTCATCGGTTACTTCTAACTGTTCATTAATAAAATTACCTAACTCTTCTTTACTAAATTCAGTTTGTTCTATGTCTTTTTTAGTATTAAAAAACACGCGTAAAATAAGATCTGATATCTTACTAATAAATTCTGAAATGAAGTAAAAAAGGATATAAAAAAAATAAGCAAATACTGCAAAAAACTTTAGGGATTCATTCGCAAATGCTCTAAATATTGCTTTCGGAAGAAACTCTGCGGTTATTAATATTACAATAGTAGAAATGAAAGTTTGTATAATTAGTATAAAAAACGAATTGGGAATAAATGGTGCGATAATACGAGTTAATAATTCGCCCATATAAAAACCATAAATTACTAATGAAATATTATTACCAACTAACATGGTAGTAATAAATTTAGATCGATTTTTAGTAAGTTTTGTTAAAACAGATGATATAAAAGAACCCTTGTTTTTTTCGATTTCAACCTGTAATTTATTTGCTGAAATAAAAGCAATTTCCATGCCCGAAAAAAATGCAGATAAAGTTATCGATATGCCAATTATTAAGAATTCCATTTAGATTTATTTTCTGTTTTCAAATCTGTTTTTACGAAACCATCTTTTAAAGAAAAACATAAATATTGCAATTACACCAAAAAATAAATATAAAGTTGTTTTTTTTGAATCTGTACTAAATTTCATAATACCGCTTACTATAAAAAAAAGTGCGATTAGTAAATAACCATATTCGAAGAATTTGTATAATTTCATTTTTTAAATTTTAATAGTTTAGTTTTTTACAGTTACTCTAGCGCTATTGTTCATCATGTTGGCATTAGATAAATCTGCTTTTGCATCAAAACCTGCCAAACCAATTAAGGTATCTGTTAAAGATGTTAAAACAGATTTTTTATTAGAGAAATAATAATTTTCTTTTTGATCCCAAAAAAGTTGTTCTGTTTTTAATTTCAGATTTTTTTGATGGTTTGTAACAGTAACATTTCCTTTAATTTCAACAATACTTGTATTGGTATACGTAATCGCATAATTTGCAGTTACTGTTGTAGAATCTCTAGCATCAAAGGTAATGATTTTTATGCCTTCAGGAAACTCTTGATACGGATGTTTTTTTCTGTTAACAAAATCAAGTAATAATTTTGCTTGCATTTTACTTTTAACAAAACCAGAATCGGTTTGTATTAAATCAATATCTTTCGCTATTGCTATTGGTAAATTTTTAGCAGTTATTAAATCATTTATTTCTTTGGTATCGTTACCACAGGAAAAAAGCATTGCTACCAGTATTATGGTAGCAATGCTTTTAATTATATGTAAAAACTTTATTTTATTCATAGTATTGTATAAAGTCTACTTCTTATTGCATAGAGCAATTTATGGTATTCTTACAGTTTCACCAATCCAACAACCAACTCTGTGTGATGCTCCAGAAGTTTTTCCTAAATTAAAAATTAATGTTTTATCTGGAAAATTTCCTCTGTAGTTTTTTAAATATCTATTACCTTGAGATTTTAAACTTGGGTTAACTCTAATTGCTTGGTGTATTTTATTTGCAGCGGCAACATAAGCCATTCTTTTTTCAAATTCTTTAGAACCACAACTATTAGCACTTTTAGCATACATTCTAGCAATTAAAATATAAGCTTTACCATAATTTGGTACGTGAGATACTGCTTCTCTTGCCTTAGTTCTAGCCTGAGAATATTTACCTGCATTAAATAAATCTTGTGCTTGACTATATACAAACCTTGCTTTATCATCAGGCGAACCCATTTCGTATATTTTTCCTGCTAAAGTATCTGCTTCACCAGCTCTACCTTGACTTCTATAGATACTTTCTAAGTACTTTAATACATCTATGTTAGTTGCATCTGCTGCTGCCCAATTTTCAATTAAACTAACAAAAAACGGATCATTTTTACAACCTTTTTTATTTAATCTGTTTGCAGTTCTTTTTAACCAAACTATATTAGATTTATTAGCATCGTACGTTTTTTTGTATAATGGTATTAGTCTATCACATGTAGCAATAGATTCCACCATACCATCTAAGCCACCTTGAATTTTACCTAAACCACCAAGGTTTTTTTCAAAAAATTCATTGTCAACTCTCCATTGTTCTCTTTTAGATAATGATTCGCCAGCATCAATTTTTGTCTGTAAATCAGAATATTCGCTAGTCATTTTACCTATTTTTTTATCTACAGCTTCTAAAACTTCATCATAGGTATCAAATACTTTTTGTGTATTGGTATCTTTATACTTATCTACAACTGTTTGGAAAAATTTGTAAATATTATTTACACTCATTCCTGCAGGATCTGATTCAAAAGCAAGATTTAGTTTTTCAAATACTTCTTCTTCCGTAGAACCATTTTTGATTAACACCTTTGCCCAATCACTATATACTTTTCCTAAATTTGTTGGAAAGTGCTCAATTCTTTTAGCGTAAATTTCGTTAATTAAATCTAAAGCGTTAGCATCACCATTTTTTAATTGATCTTTTGCTATTTTTAAACCATCAGAATATGTGTGCTTTGATGCTTTTGGACAATTTTCATAAACCCAAGACCAAGTTTCTAATGCACCTTTATAATTTTTTGCTTTTACATCTTCGTGAAATAAAGAGATGTTTGTTTTACATTTTTCTGGTTCAGAACCATATTTGTCCTGAGCAGAGATTGAAGTTACTCCTATAAAAAGGAACATCATTAAGGCAAAACCCTTTATTTTTGTAGTGTTAATTTTCGTTTTCATATTGTTTAGTTTAATTTTCGTTTTCTGAACCATTTATCGGTAAAAGATAAAGAGAGGCGAAAGTTAAAATAATTTTCTTTAACTAAACCGTTTCCTGTTTCTCCTTTTTTACCAATATCAAAACCTAAATTTATATCGGATAATTTTCTCTTACTTGGTAGCGTTAATCCAAAAGACATGCCAAAGTCTTTAATTTCTGTATCATTTATTTTATAACCTAACTCTTTAGAGTAGAAACCAGCACGATAAGTAATACGTTGCCAATAGTTTGTGAGTGATTCTGCTTTAGGTGTATAGAAACCACCTACAGAGATTTTACTGGTTTTTATAAATTCAATATTTGCACTTTGCAATTGATTATTTTTAAATATTACAGGATCTTGAAAACTATATTCTAAACCAGCGTACCATTTTTTATGAGCAATACCAATACTTAAATTAGTTTTTAATGGCGAATTTACTTCACTATTAAAAACTTCATCTTGAGAAGTAGCTTGAACTATAACTAAATTTGGGTCGCTAACATTTAATAGAGATACAAGTCGTTTGGTTCCGCTACTCTTTAAATTATTTTCTAAATTTACAGTAATACCAGATTTTAAATCTAGTTTGTCATTAATTTTAGCAGTATTTTGAATACCAAATTTTAATGAAAAACCTGTAATATCCGAATTCGTCTCATATAATGAAGCAAGAATTACATCTTCACGTCTATTTAAAATTCTTTTTTCGATATTACCAAAAGTAAAAGTACCTTCAAGACCAATGTTTGTTTTGTAAGGTAATTTGTGTCCATAACCTAAAAACACTTTATTTGTTCCGCCTTCACCAAAAAACAGATTTGTTTCTGTGTCACTAACGTTATCTAAAATAGAATAACCTACATTAGAATTAGGTTGTATGCCAAAAACCACACCTGCTTTATCGCCTATAGGAAAGCCAAGTGCTAAATAAGATAAATTAAATCTTGAAGCACTTTGTTTTTCAGCGCCATCATTTACCGTTAAATATTTATTGTTTCCTGCAACAGTATAAGTTGTTAATCTTAACGAAGCGTATGATGCTGGATTAGTCAAATGTATCTTGTAAAGACTATTCTGTGCGCCACCAATGCCACCCATATTTAATTCGGATACTGACTTTGCTTCATTAATCTCTCCAATACCAAAAAATGAATATGGTGATATGTTGTTCTTTTGAGCAATGCTATTTATAGTAACAAAAAGTACTATTATACAAGCTATTTTTTTTATCATTTCTGTAAATTGTAATTTAAAATATAGTTTAATCCTTCTAATAAAAAATTAGAATTGGCAAATATGCTACTTTTTAACATTTCTACCAAGAAATTTGTATCTCCACCTGTTAAAACTATTGTTAAATCTTTATTTTTAGTTTTATATTGCTGTATAATTCCTTCTATTTCTAATAGAATACCATTAATTACACCTTTATGTATGGCATTTTTAGTAGTATTTCCGTTTAACGGAATTGTTTGTGCTTTTAATAAAGGTAAATTTGCTGTAAATTGATTTAGTGCTTTGTATCTCATTTCAATTCCTGGTGCAATAGCGCCACCAAAATATTCGTTTTGAGAATTCACAAAATCATAGGTAATACAAGTTCCAGCATCAATAACCAATGTGTTTTGATGGTTTTTTAAATGAATTGCGCCAGAAATTAATGCAATACGATCGACACCTAAAGTTGTAGGTGTTTGATATAAATTATGAAACGGAATTTTAGTTTCACAACTTAAATCAATATAAAAGCATTTTTTAGTTAAAAAATTCAACGTTTTTGAAGGCGTTTTAGTCACTGAAGAAATTATAGTGTTATTAATTTTATAATTTTCAAAAAATTGTTTGACTTTTTTATACAACTTATCCGTTTTAATAATTTTGAGTTTTATAAGGGTATCTTTCTCAAAAACAGCAAGTTTTGCTCTAGTATTTCCTATATCAATTACTAAATTCATGTTTAAATTTATGGGTTGCTAAAATACAAATAGAATTTTTACAAAAAAGGTTTGACAGTATTAATATTTAAATATATATTTGCCGACCGATAATAATGGTGCCTTAGCTCAGTTGGTAGAGCAATGGACTGAAAATCCATGTGTCCCTGGTTCGATTCCTGGAGGCACCACAACAAAATCCTAACTTAATTAGTTGGGATTTTTTTGTTTTAGGAACTTTTGTAACAAGTAATTTGTACTGAATATGCTACAACATAAAAAAATCGTCTAATTATCATATTGATTATTAGACGATTACGCTATTTAATTAGCGGTCTGGACGGGACTAAATTAATATACTGGACTTTTTTATAATTTGTTTTGTTGTATGGTGTATTGCAACTTAAAGAAGGTCTTGTAATAAAGTATGATAAAATGAAATACATTATAATAAAATATTTATCCCCTAAATCCGTCCCCTTCATTTTATATTTGCTATTTTTGTTATATAACAATTAAATGATAATTATGGCATCTATATCTTTCGTATTAAAAGAACCAAAAGGTAAATTAAAAACACCTATATATTTACTTTTTAGATTTAATAATGATAGGGTTAAAATATCAACTAAAGAACTTGTTCATCCAGAAGATTGGAAAAAACAAAAAATTTCAGCAGATGTATTTAATCATCAAGAAATGAATAACAAACTCAATTCTTTAAAGCAAAAATCATTAGAAATATACAATTCATTTAAGAGTGAATACAACAGAGAACCTGTAAAACCTAAAAATATAAATGACACTAAAGGTTTGCCACATGAATTAAAAACTTTATTTGATAAAGAATTATTTTCTACAGAAACACTTATAAAGTCTAATCAACAAAAGACATTTTTCGAATTTTTTGAAAACCTTATAGAAGTAAGGAACGCAAATAAAAAAGTAAGTAAACAACGTATTGCAATATATAAGAACACATTGAAACTATTAAAAAATTATCAGTTTAAAACAAAAGATTTAGTCTCATTTGAAAGATTTAATGAAAGATTTTCTATAAATTTTATTGCTTTTCTAGAGGAAGAAAAAAACTATTCAGCAAATACAATTAAGAAAAATTTTAATGTTATTAGAGCGGTATTAAATAATGCTTTTGCAAAAAATTATAATATAAATAGAGAGTATAAATTAACTGATTTTATGCCAGAAAGTGAAGAGTCATTTGAGGTGTCTTTAAGTATTGATGAGGTAGAAAATCTTCATGAATTTGATTTTTCAAAAAATAAAAAACTAGAGCGTGTTAGGGATTTATTTGTAGTTGCATGTTATACTGGTTTAAGATTTGGAGATTTACAGAGATTAAAAAAAGAACATTTGCAAAGCAAATTTCTAAGTGTAGTACAAGAGAAAACAAAAAAGAAAAATCCTTTACCAGTTATAATTCCAATTTTAGAACCAGTTAAGGAGATATTCATTAAATATGATTACAATCTACCAAATGAAATATCTAACCAAAAAATGAATCTTTATTTAAAGAAAATGGCAGAAGAAAGTAAATTGTTTAATGATATAGTGACTTATCAAAAAGTTAAAGGCGGTAAAAAAACAACTATATCTCATCCAAGGTATAGCGAAATTAAAACACATACAGCCAGAAGAACATTTTGTACTATGAGTTATTTATTAGGTGTTCCAACTCAATCTATAATGAAAATTTCTGGACATCGTACAGAAAAATCCTTCTTACGCTATTTAAAGGTAAGTAATGATGAACATGCTGAAAGAACATTAAAAATTTGGGAGGAATACTACTTAAGTAACAAAAAGAAGACTGGAAAAACTATTAAAATGGTAAATACCGCATAATTTTTTTAATATTTTGATTAGCAATGAGATAAGGTTAATTAACATCTCGTTAAGGGTATATACAAGTGATATTCAAATAGTTAAATTAAAAAATAATTTATAATAATGTATCTTATTTAGTAAAGTATTACTATTTTCGCACTACATTATGAATAACCTACTCATCCAAGAGGTGTCAAAATTAGATTTTGAAATCCTCATCGAAAAGAAGTTGAGAAAGGTTCTATCTGAATACAATTTTACAGATAATAAACCTCAAGAAAGCAATTATTATAGTCGTTTAGAAACGGCAAAAAAACTCAAAATTAGTCTTGTAACTTTAGCCAAACTAACCTCATCAGGAAGATTAACGGCTTATCGGTTAGGTAGTAAAAGAGTACTCTACAAGCAAGAAGATATAGAGAAGGCACTAATTCCAATTTCAACTTTTAATCCTGAAAAATGAAAAAGTTAGAATATGAATTATGCGTATTTTGAGAACTCTAAAATCAATGGAGTTTATGACAAAATAGATAAAAGTCATAAATTTCATTTTGATTCTAAAATTCTTTAGAGAACTAACAAAGCAAATAATTTAACAATTAATTTTAACTTAAACACGAATCTAAAGAGTTCTGTATGTCTGATTAAGTAACTGTTCTTAATCGTTGCCATTTTCAAAGTAAATGTACGAATTTTTTTAGGTTTTTAAATTTTACAAATATGAGCATATTAAAAAAAGATTTTACATTTGGTATAGTACCAACATATTTATTAATAGATAAAGATATATCACTAAAAGCAAAGGGCTTGTATGGTTATATGCACGATAAACCTAATGACTGGAACTTTACTATTGCAAGCATGGCAAAACAATTATTAGAAGGTAAAAATTCTATTAATACCGCACTAAAAGAATTGAGGAGTAATGGTTGGGTTTCATACCAGAGATTAAGTACTGGAGAAGGTCAATATACACTATGTCATGACCCTAAATAAACCATATATGAAAAACCCATATGTGGAAAACCCATATGTGGATAATCAATACGTATTATACAGACAGATTTATAAACAGAATCTTTTATAAACAAAATCTTGAAAAACTACCCCTATAATCCCCTTAGGATTTTCATAGTAACAACTTAAAAAATTAAAGAAAAATCTAGAATACACAAATTGTTTTTATATAGAAATGGAAGGTGAACTAAAAATATTAATAAAACTTAAGTAAATGAAAAACATAAACAAACAAAATTCAAAAGGAGGACGCAATAACAAATATACTATTAGGTCAAGAGAAGGGTTATTAGAAGTATTTGAAGATAAATTTAAAAATTTGTCAAAGGATATTTCTTTTATTGATTACGACAAGAGGTTTACCACTCTAAAGCCATATGCAAAGTGTTTGTGTAGTGTTTATGACGAAATTGGTGAAAACAAGGGGGTTAATTTATAACGCTTTAAAAGATGAATTTAAGAGAAATAGGTTTAAGACATATTTCAATCAATTATCTCCAGAAAAAAAAGCAATTGAATTGAGACAATACTTACAAATGTTAAGTCCAGAGCAGATTGAAGATATATTTAAAAACATGTAACTAGTTAATACAAGTGTAAATTCTATTTTTTTCATCTCATCATTTTCCATAAAAAAACCTTTGAGAATAATTCATGTACATGGTTGTAAATCAGATATTTGGAATCCTTATACCTACATACAAGTACCCCTAGCATTAAAATATTAATACTCATAAGTCTTTGCATGTGGTAACAACTACTCCTCCGAGCGGTTTTTCAGAAAATTTAAAAAACTAGTATTTTTGATTTACAAAATCAATAACGTTAAGTTTAATGAGATAATAACTCATTTGCCACATAGCATCATCTTCTTTTAGTTTATTATAAGAAACACTAATTCCTTTAACCCAAAGTTCAAACTCTTTAAAATCTACATCATTTTTATATTGTTCTTTGATGAGGTTGTAAGCATTATCTATCTTGGTAATATTTGCTTTAATAATGGGTAGTGCTTTACCTTTTTCAAGATTGTCATTTTTAACATCATCTAACGAACTTATTGCAGTTAGTAAATATGTTGTAACCTTGTAGAATTCACAATCTTTTTTAAGATTTTGAGAATTGACTTTTGTAATAAAACTTACTGACAATATCAGTATTAATAGAATTGTTTTTTTCATTTTGTTTGAATTTTATAATGATTTTGTTGATAATATATTTCCCTTTAAATCCGCTTTTGCACGAATTGTATTTATAACTATTACTCCAAATGAATTACTACCTCTAAATTTCATATATACATAAATATAACTTCCTTTGTCGGTATAGGTGGTCTCAATATGCTTAAATGTTTTAGGATTATTCATATTTTGTTTTACAAGTTGTTTTAATTTTGAATGACTACCATCCCAACCTGAGAATTGTCTATTTATTAAACGTTGTCTTTTTGCTTTTTTATTATTAATTTTTTGTTGTCTAGGGTCTGGATTGAGTATGATTTTAATCTTCTCTATACCTGAACCAAATTCCCTAATTAATAAAGTATCATTGTTTCTTTGAAACATTCTTTGATTAATCTCTGCTATATTTGTCCAATTACCCTTTGAACCATCCTTTGAAAGTTGAAAATAAATAGTATCAGAATTTTTAGATACTATTCCCTTCCTTATATACGCTCCTTTCCAATCTTTTACAACACTATCAATCCATTTTTTTTGGAATTTAATATAAAGTGATTGTTGATTTTTTTGTTCCTCTAATTTCTTTAATTCTCTTGTTTCATCAACTTTTTTTATACTGTCTAATTTGAAATTTGATAATTTGATTTTCTTTGTTGCTTTATCATAATATTTACTCTCTTTATCAATTTCTTTAAATTGAAGTATAGCACGTTTATACGCTCCTTCCTTAAACAATTCATTTCCCTTTGGGAAATAAACTGTTCCTTTATCTATAAAAGAGACAATGGTGTTTATCAAAAAAATAAATGATAAAAATGAACCAAGTATTGTAAAAATTACTTTTTTCCAAGTTTTAGAATTTCGTTTAAAAATCCCATAAATAGCAACAGGAGGAATAATGAAAAGAAATAGAATTAATAAACCTGTGTAGTTGTACCATTTTTTTGTTTTTTCATAGTATTATCATTATAGTTTTTTTCTAAAATCATCAAAATAAGGCACAAAAAAAGCGTACCTCATCACATTTGAATAAGGACGCTCGACAAAGCGTAAGTAAAACAAAAGGAATCGGCACGCCATAACGAACGTACTTCCAATTGCCTTGCTTTACTTTTGAAATTTTGCCGATTTCCTTATTCAAGACTAATTATATGTACGAATATTAAAACTCTAATAATAGAGTGTTATATTCTTACTGCAAATATATTAAATAAATTATTTTAGTACATGACAAAAACACAACTTACTGATTATTAATAAATTAAACGTCAAATAATTAGTTTAAAACATTGATATTCAGTATATTAGTAGAATAATTTCAAAGATTTTACTAATGCAAAATAC
>JAMONN010000156.1 GCA_027065775.1 Flavobacteriaceae bacterium
TAGAATAATTAGTTAAATATTTGATTGTCAGAGTTTAAATATACTAATTATTCTGCTCTTTCTATGTTAAAATTACTCTTTTCTTACGTCGAACTGAGGTTTATAGGTTAGATATTGTATAAATGTTAGTTGTAAAGTTCCGATGATTTCCAAATTATCATCTTCAACAACAATTAATTCTTGATTATCATCGGAAATAATATTTTCAAATGCTTTTAAATATACATCTGGTAATGGGTTTTGGAAAATTTCTCTTTTCATGCCAAGTTCATCATCAGCAATCATTGCTACAATTTTAAAAATATCTTCTTTTTTTGCTTTTCTGAATTTCATTTTTTGGGTTTTTATAAATTTACTTCAAAAACGTTCACGTAAAGTTCGCAAAGAAAAATATGCAAAGAACGCTAAGATAAAATCCTTTGAAAGGCATTTTCTTGTATGTCCACAAAAAATAAACCACTATGGACTGCAAGTTCTTAGGTTTGGTATACAGACTGAAAGTCTGTTTCGTAAAATTCACACAGCGATGAATTCGTGAAAATTCGTGAAATTCGTGTGAAATTTTTTAGAAGCTAAAGCGACATGCACTAAAGTACATAGTTTTAACTCTATTTTGAGACCAATAAACCATTAAATATTCACATTAAAAGCATCCTTTTTAGGATAATATGCAGTTTCTCCTAATTCTTCTTCAATTCTTAATAACTGATTATATTTTGCAATACGATCTGTTCTTGAAGCAGAACCAGTTTTAATTTGTCCTGTATTTAATGCTACAGCTAAGTCTGCAATTGTAGTATCTTCAGTTTCTCCTGAACGATGTGAAATTACACTTGTAAAACCTGCTTTAGTTGCCATATTTACTGCGGCAATTGTTTCGGTTAATGTACCTATTTGATTCAATTTTATTAAAATGGAATTGGCAGATTTTTCTTTAATTCCTCTTGATAATAAATCTACATTAGTGACAAATAAATCATCACCTACTATTTGAATTTTTTTACCTATTTTTTCCGTTAGGTAATTCCAACCTTTCCAATCGTTTTCATCCATACCATCTTCAATGGAAATTATCGGATATTTTGATGCTAATTCTGCTAGATAATCTGCTTGTTCTTCAGAGGATTTTATAGAACCTGAATCTCCTTCAAATTTTGTATAATCGTATTGACCATCTACATAAAATTCAGATGCAGCACAATCTAATGCTAACATTATCTCACTACCAACTTTATAACCTGCTTTATTTATTGCTTCTAAAACTGTATCTAAAGCATCTTCTGTACCTTTAAAGTTTGGTGCAAAACCACCTTCATCACCAACAGCAGTACTTAAACCTCTGTCATGTAGGATACTTTTTAAATTATGAAATATTTCTGAACCCATTTTTAATGCTTCCGTAAAGTTTTTTGCACCTACTGGCATTATCATAAATTCTTGGAATGCAATTGGCGCGTCAGAATGTGAACCACCATTTACAATATTCATCATTGGTACTGGTAGGGTATTTGCCGAAACGCCACCAATATATCTATATAATGGCATCCCCATTTCATTTGCTGCTGCTTTTGCAACTGCTAATGAAATTCCTAATATGGCATTTGCGCCAAAATTTGCTTTATTTGGTGTTCCATCTAACGCAATCATTAAATTATCAATGGTGTTTTGTTCAAAAACAGATATACCTATCAATTCATCAGCAATAATTTCGTTTACATTTTTTATGGCTTTAAAAACAGCTTTTCCCATATAATCAGAACCACCATCACGTAATTCTACTGCTTCATGCTCACCTGTAGATGCTCCAGAAGGCACTGCTGCTCTACCTAAAATTCCGTTTTCGGTAACTACGTCTACTTCTACTGTTGGATTACCTCTGGAATCGAAAATTTGTCTTGCGTGTATTTCTATTATTCTGCTCATTTGTTTGATTTAATCTAATTAATTTGAACGAATTTTAATTTAAAATGTAATACAAATATAAGAAATGTAATACTAAAATTTTAAAATGTTTTTTAAAGTTTTGGGTTTTTTCTATTATCGAAAA
>JAMONN010000157.1 GCA_027065775.1 Flavobacteriaceae bacterium
TTAAACCACTGACAATCAAGTGAAATTATTTTTTAGTGCGTTTGCCCTGTCAGGTAAACCAATAGAATAACAGATTAATAAAAATAATTGTACATTTGGTAAATAAATGGATATAATTATGAGTACTTTAGAAATAAAACAAGAATTACATAAAATTATTGATAATAGCGATGACGTTTTTGTTAAAAAAATATATCAATTATCATTGCAACATCAGCATCAATTAGAAATGGATAAAATGATTATTGAAGGCGAAGAAGATATTAAAAATGGAAATACACACTCTTTTAATGAAATAAGAGCGTTATTTAATATCAAAAAAAATGATTAAATCTGTTGAGTTTACAACTAGAGCAAAGAAGATTTATTAAAATTAGAAAAATTCAATGATGAATTATATGGCAAAGAAAAATCAAATATAATTCTAAAGGATTTACTATATAAATTAGAAATTTTAGAAAATCCAATAGCTGATTTAACAAAAATTGGCGTAATTGATATTAGTTTTACTCATTTAAAAAGAACATACCGAAAACTTATAGTTAAATATTGTAAAATAACTTATCGTGTTGGAAAAACTAAAATATATATAGTTCGTGTTTTTGACACTAGACAAAATCTATTTAAAAATAAATAAAATTCTTTAAAAGCATTATCTTTGTATTTTATATAAAAAATGCAAAAAAAAGTAATCTTAATAATTTTAGATGGTTGGGGAATTACCCAAAACCCAAAAGTATCTGCAATTTATCAAGCAAAAACGCCTTATTTTGATTCGTTAATCAAAAAATATCCAAATGCGAGTTTACGAACCGATGGTTTGCATGTTGGTTTGCCAGAAGGTCAAATGGGAAACTCCGAAGTTGGCCACATGAATCTTGGTGCAGGAAGAATTGTATATCAGAATTTAGTAAAAATCAATAAAGCGGTTAAAGAAAAAACTTTAGATACCGAAAAAGAAGTTTTGAACGCTTTTAATTATGCTAAAGAAAATAATAAAAATGTGCACTTTGTGGGTTTGGTTTCTAATGGAGGAATTCATTCACATATAAATCATTTAAAGGGTTTATTACGTTCAGCGAAAACAAATAAAGTCGAAAATGTATTTGTACATGCTTTTACCGATGGTCGTGATTGTGACCCAAAATCTGGAATTAATTTCATTAAAAATTTAGAAAAAACCTTAGAGAAAACTACAGGTAAATTAGCAAGTGTAATCGGTCGTTATTACGCAATGGATCGTGATAAACGCTGGGAACGTGTTAAATTAGCATACGATTTATTAGTTAATGGTAAAGGTAAAAAGGTTAAAGATATTAGTAGTGCAATTAAAGAAAGTTATGATATCGATATCTCGGATGAATTTATTAAACCAATAATTAAAGTAACTGAAAACAACAAACCAATTACTACAATTAAAAAAGGAGATGTGGTTATTTATTTTAATTTTAGAACCGATCGTGGTCGTGAATTAACACAAGTTTTAACACAAGAAAATTTTCCTGAGTTTAGCATGAAAAAATTACCGTTATATTTTGTGACAATGGTAAGTTATAAAGAAACGTTTATAGGAATACATAATATTTATAAAAACGATAATTTAAAAAATACACTTGGTGAAATCTTAGAAAAAAACAACAAACAACAAATACGTATTGCCGAAACCGAAAAATATCCACACGTAACTTTTTTCTTTTCTGGCGGAAGAGAAAAGGAGTTTAAAGGTGAAAGTAGAATTCTTTGTCCGTCTCCAAAAGTTGCAACTTATGATTTGCAACCAGAAATGAGTGCAAGCGATATTAAAAATGCTATTATACCAGAACTTAAAAAGCAAGAAACCGATTTTGTTTGTCTTAACTTTGCAAATACAGATATGGTTGGTCATACAGGCGATTTTAAAGCAGCAATGCTAGCAGCTGAAACTGTAGATAATTGTCTTAAAGAGGTTGTAAAAAATGCTTTAGAAAATAATTACACAAGCATTATAATTGCCGATCACGGCAATAGCGAAAAAATGATAAATGAAGATGGTTCGCCAAATACAGCACACACAACATATCCTGTACCAATTATCTTAGTAGATAAAGAAATAAAAAAGATAAAAGATGGCGTTTTGGCAAATATAGCTCCAACAATATTAGATTTACTTAAGATTAAGAAACCAAAAGAAATGAATATGAAATCATTAATTTAAAATGATTTTGCAAATAACCAATAAAAGATGTTACCAAAAAATACAAAAACAGTTCATTCTTTTACAGTATAATTTTTTTTTGAATTTAAAAATATGAATCCATTAAGTCAAAAAATAGCATTATTAATTGAAAGCGCAAGATTGCAAGTTGCTAAATCGATCAATATGGCAATGGTTTCAACCTATTATAATATAGGAAAATTAATTATTGAAAACATTCAAGAAGGTGAAAAACGTGCAAAATATGGTAAAAAAGTATTGCAATTAATTTCTCTTGAAATCACAAAAAAATTTGGTAGAGGTTTTTCTGTTCAAAATTTAGAGCGAATGCGAAATTTTTATCAAACATATTCAAATTCCTCAAACACTTTGAGGAATTCTAAAGTGTATCAAAAATCCTCAAACGCTTTGAGGGTTTCAATAAATAAAAATAATATATTAATACTGTTACCATTAAGTTGGTCTCATTATTTATTTTTAATACGAATTAAAAATGAGAGTGAAAGACAATTTTATGAAATTGAAGCATACACAAACCAATGGATTTTAAGTGAATTAGAACGACAATTTAATTCAGGATTATACGAAAGACTTAGTTTAAGTAAAAATAAAACAAATATTTTAAAACTTTCTCAAGAAGGACAGATTATTAAAACACCACAAGATATAATAAAAGACCCTTTAATACTTGAGTTTTTAGGTCTTGAAGAAAAATCCTCTTATTCAGAAACAGATTTAGAAACTGCAATTATTAATAGAATTGAATTTTTTATGTTAGAACTTGGTAAAGGTTTCTTTTTTGGTGGAAGACAAGTAAGATTTACATTTGATGAGGAACATTTTTTTATAGATTTAGTTTTTTATAATAGATTATTACAATGTTTTGTACTTATAGATTTGAAAATAGGAAAGTTGAAACATCAAGATATTGGACAAATGCAAATGTATATTAACTATTATGATCGTTTTGTGAAAAAGGAAAACGAAAACCAAACCATAGGTATTATTATTTGTAAAGACAAAAAAGACGCAATAATAGAAATTACATTACCAAAAGACAACAAACAATTATTTGCAACAAAATATCAAACTATTTTACCAAGTAAAGAACAATTAAAGCAGTTAATTGAGAAAAATAAATGATGATATTTTAGCAAATATTGCGCCAACTGTATTAGATTTGTTAGGGTTTGAAAAGTCTAAAGAAATAAATATGAAATTAGTAATTTAAAATAATTTTGCAAATAACCAATAAAAAATGCTACCAAAAAACACAAAAATATTAGCCATAGATTTTGATGGAACTATTGTAGAAGATGCCTACCCAAAAATTGGAAAACCAATTATTTTTGCATTTGAAACGATGAAGCAATTACAAAACCAAGGGCATCGTTTAATTTTATGGACGTATAGAAGTGGCAGAAAATTACAAGAAGCAGTTGATTTTTGTGCTAAAAACGGGATTGAATTTTATGCAGTAAATAAGAGTTATCCAGAAGAAGTTTTAGACAATTCAATAAGTCGTAAAATACACGCAGATATTTTTATAGACGATCGTAATTTTGGTGATTTACCAGATTGGGGTAAAATTTATAATACCATTCTAGAAGATGCACCAAAATTAAAACCTAAGAAAAAAGGTTGGTTTGGGTTTTAGATTATTTTAACGGCTTTTCACAAGTAATAACCAATTCCTTTGCTTTATTATATAACAAAAACTGATTGTCTTTTAAATCATAAGAAGTTATAGTTGCAAGTTTCTGCATAAATTCTTTTTCTATCTTCATATTACCACAAAACATTTTTGTTGCAACAATATTGGTAAATTTTAGTTGATTGCCATCTTTAACAATTACACCATTATAATTATTACAACCAGCATTACCTGAAATCGTATTTTTTTCAAAATCAAATAGTAACGTTGGTTTCACTTTTAATTTAATACTTGATTTTTCCATTTTTAAAACTTCAAAATTAGATCCTAATTTCATTATGTTTTTTTTAGTAGTGTTTTTTGTTGTTTTACAAGATAATCCTAATATTAGAATTGTTAAAAAAATGTATTTCATGATATTGTTTTTTAGTTTGTTGTTTTATTGGTTTCAAATATAGTTAAAACTATACACTTTAACCTATAGTGATTTATTTCATTAAGTATGCCAAAAATTAAATTTTCCGTTCAATAACGTAATTAACCATTTTTATTAAGGCTACTTTATAGTCAGATTCTGGGTATTTTTTTAAGATAGCAAGTGCTTTTTCTTGGTAATCGTTCATTTTAGAAGTAGTGTATTCTATACCGCCTTTTTCTTTTACAAAAGCAATCACTTCTTTTACGCGTGTTTTATTTTTATTATGATTTTTAACGGAATTGATTAACCATTTTCGATCACTTTTATCGCAATTATTTAAAGCATATATTAAAGGTAAAGTCATTTTTTGTTCCTTTATATCGATACCAGTTGGTTTGCCTATTTTAGCATCGGTATAATCAAATAAATCATCTTTTATCTGAAAAGCAATACCTATTAATTCACCAAATGTACGTAGTAATTTTACTTCATCTTCGCTTGCATCTACAGAAGCAGCACCAATTGCTGTACATGAAGCAATTAAAGTTGCCGTTTTTTTACGTATAATTTCAAAATAAATTTCTTCAGTAATATCTAACTTTCTTGCTTTTTCAATTTGTAATAATTCGCCTTCCGCCATTTCCTTTAAAGTAATCGAAATTAATTTAAGCAAATCAAAATCTTCATTCTCAATAGATAACAACATGCTTTTAGAGAGTAGATAATCTCCAAAGAGCACGGCAATTTTATTTTTCCAAAGGGCATTTAAAGAAAAGAAACCACGTCTACGATTACTGTCATCTACAATGTCATCGTGTACTAAACTTGCGGTATGAATGAGTTCGATTAAGGATGCGCCTCGATATGTTTTTTCTGTAAAATTACCATTAGAAACCATTTTTGCAACCAAAAATATAAACATTGGTCGCATTTGTTTTCCTTTACGTCTAACAATATACTGCGTGATTCTATTAACAAGTGCAACATTAGAACTCATAGATTCTTTGAATTTATCTTCAAAGAGATCCATCTCTTTTTTAATGGGTTGCTTTATTTGTTCTACTATTTTCAATTACTTAATGCTTATTTTTTTATAGATAATATTAGAATCACTTTCGATTTTAATAAAATAAATACCATTGGTTAAATGACTAGCATCTACCTGATTATTATTAGTTGTGTTATTAGAATACACTATTTTTCCATTTATATCATAAAGTTGAATGGATTTTATAGGCATAGATGTTTCAATAGAAAATAAACCGCTATTTGGGTTTGGAATAATGGTAATATTATTTAATTCATAATCATTTAAACTTACAGCATTATTGTTGTAAGAAAAATTAAATGCATCTAATTCACCAAATCTAGGCAGTGATTCTGTTTTATTTTGATTGTCTTTCGCATAAATATAATATTCAACGTCATTATTGCCTGATAATGCAGGAATATTTGCGTTATAAATACTTCCGCTGGTGTTGTTCATAGCTACTTCTTCCCAAACATCGTTATTATGACGATAAAACAATTTAACTTCCGAAACATTTGTTTGATTTGAATAGGAATATACATTTGCTTCGATTGTAAAATTTTCTTGAAATGTTACTTCATCAAATAAAGGAAAATGTTTTATAAATAACATTTCTCTATCTGGTACACCATGCGTTCTACAATGTAGCGCATCTGTATTGTACCAAAAAGGGTAATCAACACCTATAATTTCATAACCTGGCATACTGTTTTGGTAAACTGTAATTGCATCATCATCTAAATTAGAACCAGTTTGAGGTACAAAAATTTTATTATTTAAAAATAGAGAATTCACGTACGGATTTACATCAAAATCGCTATAAGTTGCTGCTTGAACTCTAATTACTTCATACGGATAACCCCAAGGACAATCTAAATTCGCAAAATAATTTGCGATAAATTCATAGTCATCATATCTATAATCTGATGTTGGTACTTCAGTAATTATTATTTTATCTACATCTAAAAACTTACCCCAACAATCTATATGTTTAATATATTCATCTATAGGATCAATAGTAACATGATAATTTTCGATACCTAAATAATCTAACATTTTTTGGTCTATTTCTGCGTGTGTTTTGTCGGTATTTTCTTCCCAAACTAAATCGGTAGAAACTGCAACACCATAACCATCGCACATAATATTTCCGCCAGTATGTGTTACATTCATGCCATATAAATCAACACCTAGTTCATTTGCTAATAAAATCGGCACGTCGTCGTCGTTTGGTCTAGGTCTGTTATATGGAAAGTTAATAATTGCAACTTCTTCGTTATCCACAGAAATATACCAAGGACTATAATCTCTTGTCCAATGAGAATCTGGATCTTGATACACAAAATCACAACGATTTAAGTCAATACCATTATTAGAATAAATATTTCTAACTGTATTTTCTTCGGTTAAATTAGCAACAATTGTTGTTATATTAGTTTCTTCTGCCATTTCGACAATCATAAATAAAGGTATCCCAAAATCACCGGTATAAGCAATAATGACACTTTCCATAGTTTCCCATTCGGCAATATTTCTTAGGTCACCAGTTGGTGGTGCTGTTTCGGTAAAACTTCTATTTTGGTTATTTAGTAACTCTTTTTCTTTTGCGCTTAGTGTATGCGTTAAATTATTATTTTGCGAGAAAATAGTCACAAAACTCAATAAAAACAGGAATAAGATTTTATTTTTCATAATTATATATATGTTTTTAATCGTTCTATAACATGTGTATTTTTATCTTCTTTGACCATAACTTTTAACAAATCTAAATGATTATTTTTAAAGTCTAAATTTTTACCAATACAATCAACTGCTTGAAAACGCACATAAGAATTTTTCATTACTAATGCTTTTTCTATTAAATTATTTACAGCATTAAAATTTTCTTTATCAGAAAAATTAACTTTAATATTTTCACTATTCAACAGCATCAATGCAGTTAAAAAATCTTTATTGCTTGCACTATTTTTTACAAAGGTAAGTAATTCATCTTCTTTTACCTGTTTGCTTAAATCGAAAACTTTTGCAATTAAATCTAAGCGTTCTTCTTCAACTCTTGCTTTAAGATATTTACCTGTTAAAGGCATAATTTCTGTTTGCAATATAGAATTTGTCGGTTTATTTTGGTTTACTTGTTTTTTGTTCTCTTTTTTTGTCCAAGAATCTCTTAAGGCAACAGTTCTGTTAAAAACTAAATTATTTTCGGTAGAATCATCATCCACATTAAAATAACCTAAACGTTGAAATTGAAAATTATCACCAATCTTTACATTTGCTAAACTTGGTTCTAAGTAAGCATTTTTATTTACGGTTAATGAATTTGGATTAATAGAATTTAAGAAATTTTGATTATCTGGTGCTTCGTCTAAAAACAATCTATCATATATTCTTATTTCTGCTTTTATAGCATGTGGAATTGAAACCCAATGCAAAGTTCCTTTTACTTTTCGTTTACTTGCCTCAGTACCGCTACCACTTAAAGAGTCTTTATCATAAGTACAATGAATTTCGATAATGTTTTCGTTTTCATCTTTAACTACAAAATTTGCTTTTATGATATAAGCATTTTTTAAACGGACTTCACCATGTAATTTTAATCTAAAAAATTTCTTGTTTGCTTCTTCTTTAAAATCTTCTTGTTCTATATAAATTTCTTTTGAAAAAGGTACTTTTCTACTTCCAAAACCTTCTACATAATCGTTATAATTTGCATCGATAAATTCCTCTTTGTCGTCTGGATAATTAGTAATTACTACTTTTATTGGGTTTAAAACTGCCATTACTCTTGCTGCAGTTTTATTTAAATCATCTTTTATACAATGTTCTAAAAGTGCTACATCTGTAACGTTTTCACGTTTTGAAATACCAGATACTTCAGAAAAAGTTCTAATTGCTTTTGCAGTATAACCTCTTCGGCGAAGACCAGAAATGGTTGGCATTCTTGGATCGTTCCAACCTGTAACATGATTTCCTTCTACTAATTGTAATAATTTACGCTTACTCATTATGGTGTAACTTAAATTACGCCTTGCAAATTCACGTTGTTTAGGTCTAATATTATCTGTATAAACTTGATCTAAATACCAATTGTATAATTCACGATGAGGTTGAAATTCTAAGGTACAAAAAGAATGTGAGATACTTTCTATGTAATCCGATTCGCCATGCGTCCAATCGTACATCGGGTAAATATTCCAATCGTTACCAGTTCTATGATGTGATTTGTATAAAATACGATACATAATTGGGTCGCGCATATGCATATTTACGTGTTGCATGTCTATTTTAGCACGTAAAACGTGCGAACCTTCAGGTAATTTACCAGATTTCATTTGTTCGAATACATCTAAATTTTCTTGAATACTTCTAGATCTGTTCGCACTATTAACACCAGGTTGAGTTGGCGTACCTTTTAGTTTTGCCATTTCTTCGGATGATAAATCGTCTACATAAGCCAAACCTTGGTTGATTAATTTAATTGCCCAATCATATAAATTTTGAAAATAATCGGAAGAATATAATTCGTTATCCCATTTAAAACCTAACCATTTAATATCCTTTTTTATTGCGTCTACATATTCTTGCTCTTCTTTTGCAGGATTTGTATCGTCAAAACGTAAATTCACTGGTGCGTTATAACGTAAACCCAAACCAAAATTTAAGCAAATAGAAGCAGCATGACCAATGTGTAAATAACCATTTGGTTCTGGCGGAAATCGAAAACGTAGTTTGTTTTTATCTAATCCGTTTTTTAAATCTTCTTCAATGATGTGTTCAATGAAATTTAATGACTTTTTTTCTTCTGACATTTTTTCTTTTGTGAAAGGCAAATTTAGGTAAAATTGATGAAAGTTTTGGTTTTGAATTTAGTATATTTGTGTGTGTCATTTTTTGAATAACAAACCAAATCGCTATGCTTAAAGAAACAAAACTTAAATTATTTGAACAAAAACAAGTAAGAACACATTGGGATAATGAACAGGAAAAATGGTATTTTTCGGTTATTGATGTTGTTACGATACTTACGGAGCAACCTAATCATCAAGGAGGAAGAAACTATTGGAAAGTGCTAAAAAATAGACTTTTAAAAGAAGGAAATGAAACGGTTACAAATTGTAACCGTTTGAAAATGCTTGCCCAAGATGGCAAAATGAGGCAAACCGATGTTGCAGACACAGAACAATTATTTAGATTAATACAATCAATTCCATCAAAAAAAGCAGAACCTTTTAAACTTTGGTTGGCAAAAGTTGGTAGCGAACGCATAGATGAATTAGAAGATCCAGAACTTATTTTTGAACGTGCTATGGAAACGTATCTTAAAAAAGGTTATAGCAAATCATGGATTAATCAGCGTTTAAAAAGTATAGAAGTAAGAAAAGAATTAACAGATGAATGGGAAAATAAAGGTGTTAAAAAAGGACAAGAATATGCTATTTTAACTAATGAAATTACAAAAGCATGGAGCGGACTTTCGGTAAAACAATACAAAGGTTTTAAAAATTTAAAG
>JAMONN010000158.1 GCA_027065775.1 Flavobacteriaceae bacterium
GTGCTTTTAATTTTTTTGAAAGTTGTTCACCGAATTTTGTAACCTGATTATAACCTCTACTTTTTAATTTGTTTTTATGTAATGGCACTGGTATAATGCCATCTATATTTCTAAATCTATTACTTGCAATTATCTCATTACCAAGTAAATTACCAATAAAAACACCAATTTCTTGATGACCAGAATATTTAAGGTTATGTATTAGTTTTTGTACATTTCCTTTTTTTGCATAAAGGAGTAATGCCGTGGCACTTTCAATTTTAATTCTACCAAAAAATATTTTTTCAACAGGATTATCTTTTAAATCAGAATAATTTGCTTTTGGTAACTCAAAAATGCAAAAACTACAAATCACTTTTTCTTCGGTTGTTAAAACCATATCGCAAGACAAACATATTTTCGGAAAAAATAAATTTGCTATATCTTTAATAAATTGCATCTTTGTTAAAAATATAATATTAAATTAAAATAATTGAATAATAAGAGAAGTTTTTTTAAAGAAGCAATAAAAAATATTAAGACTTCTGGTTCTTTAGTGCCAAGTTCTAGACACTTAATTAAAACGATTTTAGAAGATGTTGATTTTAATACGGCTAAAGTTATTGTTGAATTTGGTCCAGGAAATGGCATTATTACACATCAAATACTCAAAAAATTAAATAAAAATGCTGTTTTGATTTGTTTTGAAGTCAATCTTCAGTTTTATGAACATTTGAAACAAATAGATGATGATAGGTTAGTAGTTTTAAATGCTTCCGCAGAAGAAATAAAGACAGAACTGTTAAAGTTAAACATTACAACAATAGATTATTGTGTTTCTAGTTTACCATTAACAAATATACCAAATGTAATAGCAAAAAACATCTTAATCAATACTAAAGAAATCCTTAAAAATGGCGGTGGTTTTCATCAATATCAATATACTTTAAGTTTTTTTAAAAAAATTAAAAACATATTTGATAAAGAAAATGTAAAAATAAAATTTGAAGCCTTAAACTTTCCTCCTGCATTTGTCTATAAATGTAAGAAAATTTAATATTTTTGTATTTTTAAATTTTTAATTAATTTTAATATGTCTGATAATACTAAAAAAGTAATAATTGCTATACTTGGTTTAATGTTAATTGGTCTTTCTGTTTTTTGGTATTTTGACCATAATAAACAAGTAGATGCAATTGATACATTGTCTATTGAAAAAGAAGAGATTATAGCAGAACTAACTAAGTTGGAAGATCAATACAATATTGCGATAACTCAAAAAACAGAATTAGCGAAAGTTTTAGAGGTGCAAAAAAATAATATTATTAGATTTAAAGATTCTTTAAAAAACATTAAAAATACAAATTGGAAATTAATTAAATTTTATAAAAATAAAATTGTTGGACTTTCTACTATAAGCGATAAGATGTTGCGTATTAATGACTCCTTGGTAAATAGAAATAAGTTGTTAAATCAAGAAAATCAAGATTTATATGAAGATAAAAATGAGTTAACAACTAATTTAGATGAGCAATCAAAATTTAATGATACTTTGGTAAAACAAAATTTAGATTTAGCAAAAAAAGTTGCAATTGGCCAAATCATTAAAGTTAATAATTTTAAGGTTACTACTTACGATGAGAGAAAAAATGGTGATTATAGAGAGTCTGTTAAAGCCAGAAGAGTAGATGTGTTTAAAACAAGTTTTTTAATAAATGAAAATCTAATAGCTAAAGAAAAAGATATTATTGTATTTGTATCTATAGTAACACCAAGTGGAGAGGTTTTAAATAAAAAAGGAAAATTTATTACAACCGATAATAAAACAATTTATTTTTCCGATAGAACAATTATACCATTTAAAACAAAAGCAGTACCAACAGATATGATTTTGAAATCTGACGATAAGTTAGAAAAAGGATTATATAAAACTTATGTATATATTGATAATAAGCAAATGGCAGTTATTGAAACTATATTAAAATAGTAATTGTTTAAATATTGAATAGGACATTCAATGAGTGATAAAGAAAAAAAAGAAACGAAACTTAATAAAATTAAAACCGACTTAGAAATTAAGTTGGTTAAAATTGAATTACAAAAAATTAAGTTACAAGAAAGTCAATTACAAGAGGATGAGGATTCTGAAAAGGAAATCGTCATATCAATCACGCCTTATAGTGAGATAGTTGAAAGCGAAGACGAAAAATTACCTAAGGAAATAAAATCAAAAAAAAATAAAGAAGAAAAGAAAGCAACGATTATTGCAGAAAAAAATGAAGACGAGAAAGAAAAAAAGAAATCGTCTAAACTTTTTTACATATTTGGTGTTCTTTTGTTATTGGGTCTAATTTCAATATTAACCGTAAAATATATTAATAATTTAAAATCGGAAATACAAAATAAAGAGCAACTTTTACTAGATAAGGAAAAAGAAAATATAAATTTTGATTCTAATGAATTCTTTAAAGATGTAGAAGATGAAGTTACTGATGATGAACTTCTAGATTTTACAAATTATAAAGATGTAGCTGAAATCGTTGTAAATAATAGTAACAATAATATCGAAGAAGTAAAGGTTTCGGAAACAGTTGATAATCAGATTAATAAGGCGAATATTACAAAGGTAAAACCTGATGCTAATGTTGTTAAGGATACTAGTGTAATAAAAAAACCTGAAGTAACTAATATTAAAGAGAATAAAGAAATAATTAAAACCCCTAAGGAAAATAATTTTTTAGAAAACACTGAAAGTGCAGTTGTTGAAGAGGTTAAAATCACATCAGATTTTATTAAAGTAATTGCATTACAGTATAAAGATAAAAAATATAAAATACCGAAAAAAGTAAAAAAAACAAATAGTTTTTCAATTAGAGTTCGATTAAACAAATTTAAAAAAACCGATTTTAATAATAAAGTTAAAATAATATTAGTAATTAAAAATGCGGTTGGTAAAACTTTAAAAATAGATGTAAAAGAAGTCGACTTCGCTGAAATAAAAACGACCTACATAACTTTTTATGAAACTTTTACTGATAACCTAGAAGTAAATGAAGAGTATTCTTTTTCTATTTTAGCTAATGATAAATTAATAAAAAATATTACTAAAAGAATTTAATATTCCTTTTAAGAAATAATTAGTTCATTTTATACATATTTTCTATTTTTGTAAAATGGCAAAACAAGAAGATTTTTTCAAAAAAGTAATTTCACACGCAAAAGAATACGGTTATATTTTTCAATCTAGCGAAATATATGACGGATTAAGTGCAGTATATGATTACGCACAAAATGGTGTAGAACTAAAAAAGAACATACGTAATTATTGGTGGAAAGCAATGGTGCAACTTAACGACAATATTGTTGGTATCGATGCAGCAATATTAATGCATCCTAAAACTTGGAAAGCATCAGGGCATGTAGATGCTTTTAATGATCCTTTAATAGACAATAAAGATTCTAAAAAAAGATATCGAGCAGATGTTTTAATTGAAGACTATTGTTTAAAAATAGAAAAAAAAATAACGAAAGAAGTAGCGAAAGCACAAAAACGATTTGGTGAATCATTTGATAAAGCAGAATTTATTTCTACAAATCAACGAGTGCTAGGTTATCAAGAAAAAATTGATGCTATCCTTTCTAGAATGGGTAAATCTTTAGAAAATGAAGATTTAGCAGATGTAAAATTATTAATTGAAGAATTGGGTATTGCTGATCCATTATCAGGTTCAAAAAATTGGACAGACATTAAGCAATTTAATTTAATGTTTGGTACAAAATTAGGTGCAGACGAAGCAACAGCAACCGATTTATATTTAAGACCAGAAACAGCACAAGGTATTTTTGTAAATTTTGCTAATGTGCAAAAAACTGGTAGAATGAAAATTCCGTTTGGTATTGCACAAACAGGTAAAGCATTTAGAAACGAAATTGTAGCAAGACAATTTATTTTTAGAATGCGTGAATTTGAACAAATGGAAATGCAATTTTTTGTAAAACCAGGTGATGACCAGATTTGGTATGAAAAATGGAAAGAAAATAGAATTAATTGGCATAAATCTTTAGGTTTAGGTGAAGAAAAATACCGTTTTCATGATCATGAAAAATTAGCACATTATGCAAATGCAGCTACAGATATTGAATTTGATTTTCCTTTTGGATTTAAAGAATTAGAAGGTATTCATTCTAGAACAGATTTCGATTTAAAAGCACATCAAGAACATTCAGGTAAAAAATTACAATTTTTTGATCATACTACCAATTCGAGTTATGTGCCTTATGTAGTGGAAACTTCCGTAGGTTTAGATCGTTTGTTTTTAGCGATTTTTTCAACAGCATTAGAAAATGAAGAATTAGAAGATGGTTCTTCAAGAATTGTTTTAAAATTACCTTCTATTTTAGCGCCAACTAAAATTGCAATTTTACCATTACTTAAAAAAGATGGTTTACCAGAATTAGCAACTAAAATAGTAGATGATTTAAAATTTGATTTTCAAGTAACTTATGACGAAAAAGATGCAATTGGTAGAAGATACAGAAGGCAAGATGCAAACGGAACACCTTTTTGTGTTACTGTAGATCATCAAACTTTAGAAGATAAAACAGTAACTATAAGGTATCGAGATTCTATGAAACAAGAACGAATTTCTATTTCAGAAATTTCCTCGATTGTAGCAAAAGAAATTTCTTTTAAAAAATGGATAAATAATTAGGTAGGGTTTTTACCTTTAATATTGTTAAATAAAAATAATATAGAATTATAACGAAAACCCTATATTGCAATTAAATTAATCAAATCATTTAAACACTAAAAAAATGAAAAAATTATTTACTTTATTAATTATTGCAGCGTTTACAATAAATGTTAATGCGCAAAAAAACGAACCTGCTAAGGCAACTTATGTAGGCAAATCAAATTCTATGAGAATTGTTTCTTCACTTGCATCAAGAGCAGAATTAATTCCAGCAGAAAGATTAACTAAAGAACCAAAAGATGGTAGATCATCTAAAAACAAAATAGTTATAGGTAAAGATCCACAAACAGAAAATGATTTTTTTGCTAGTAATCCACATCCTTTAGCTCAAAAAGTATCTACAAAATCTGTTGAGTTTACTTTTGAAGTTGATAATGCTGTTGGACCACCATCAGATCCTGCACTAGCAGTTGGACCAAATCATGTTATGATGGTTTATAATACAGGATTTAGTATTTATGATAAAAGTGGAAATGAAATTCAAGGACCTTTAGCAGTTACTAATATTTTCTCTGCAGGTGGTTGTTGTGATTTAACAATTTCATATGATAATGCTGCTGATAGATGGGTAATGACTTATCTTTATGTTGGTAACGGAATTGAAGTTGCTGTTTCTGACGGACCAAATCCAGAAACTGCAAATTGGTTTGTATATTCTATACCTCAAGTTAACGATTATAATAAATTATCCGTTTGGAGTGATGGTTATTATGTTACGGATAATACTAATTCAACAAATAAGATTTATGCTTTAGAAAGAGATGAAATGTTAGCGGGAAATCCTTCTGCTCAAATAATAGGGTTTCCACTTCCTGGAATGAGAAGAACTAATTTTGCGAGTCCACAAGCCTTAAATGTTACAGATTCTAATTTACCTGCTGTTGGTGGAGCAACTTTTGTTTACCTGCAAGATGATGCTTGGGCAGGAGTTTCTCAAGACCATATAAAATTATGGACTTTAGATATGGATTGGGCAGCAGGAAATGGAACAATTTCCGCAGCACAAACAATTAATACAACACCTTTTATTGGAGTATTTGATGGCGGTAGCTTTTCTAACTTAGCACAACCAGCAGGCGGTTCTTCGATAGATGCTTTACAAGCAACAATAATGAATCAAGCACAGTTTAGAAAGTTTGCAAGTCATAATTCTGCAGTATTTAATTTTGTAGTAGATACAGATGCTTCTGCTGGTGAATTGGCAGGTGTAAGATGGATAGAATTAAGACAATCTGGTGATAATCAACCTTGGTCTTTATATCAAGAAGGAACATATACTGCACCAGACGGAAGACATGCTTGGCATGCTTCAATGGCAATGGATGCTAATGGAAATATTGGTATGGGTTATACATCTATGTCAGGACCAACAACACCAACTACTGTAAGAGTAAGTTCTTACTACACAGGTAGATTTGATGGTGACCCATTAGGAACTATGAATATTGCTGAAGAATTAATAGCAAATGGAACAGGAAATGTTGGAGGAACTAGATACGGCGATTATAGTAAAATAGATGTAGACCCAAATGATAATACTACATTTTGGTTTATTAATGAATATATAAATGGTGGCGGAAAAGATATCGTTGGTGTATTTAAATTACAATTACTTGACAATGATACTGGTGTAACAAGTATTGATGCTCCAATTAATGGTGCAACATCAGCAACAGAACAAGTTACAATAACTATTACAAATTTTGGAGAAACTACACAAACAAGCATACCTGTTTCTTACACATTTAATGGAAATACGGTTAATGAAACATTTACTGGAAATATTACTGTAGGAAATTCTGCACAATATACATTTACAGCAACTGTAGATATGTCAACTGGAGATGTATATAGTATTGAAGCGTGTACTAATTTAGTTAGTGATGAAAATGTAAATAATAACTGTTCTAATGTGGTATTAAACCAATTAGCGGTTTGTATTCCTGTTGCAGGTGATGGCGATACAAGTACAGACGAAGGTTGTAATTTAGATGGAATCAAACATTTTGTTTTAGGAACAATAGATGTTGATAATGGAGGAAATGGTTGTAATAATGAAGGCGATGGAGTAGTAAAAGGATATGCAGACAGAAGAAATTTATCTACAGATTTAAATTTACAAGTAGGAACCTATATCTTACAATCTCAAATGAATTGGGAAGGTGGTATTAATGGTCCTGAGAAAATGTCCGTATGGATTGACTTTAATGATAATGGTACTTTTGAAGGTTCTGAACAATTAATTTCGGGAGAAGAATATCCTGTTTTTAATGAATTAACACCATTCGATTTAGTTTTACCAGTATCCGCAAATTTGGGTAGTCATATTTTAAGGGTAAGAAGTCTTGATACATCTGGTACTCCTGGAGATGTAAATGATCCTTGTGCAAATTATCAATTTGGAGAAACACAAGATTATACAGTAAACATTATTGACCAAGTTGTTAGTGTAGATGATAATTTATTTGATGAATCAAGTTTTGTTGTAGCAACATTACCAAACAATCAATTTAACATTTCTGTTTTAACTACAGATGTTAATGAAAGGTTAACCTTTACAGTTACTAATATGATAGGTCAAAAATTATTAAGTTATAATTTAGAAAATGAAAATGGAGGTTATACGTACGATTTGGATATGTCATATACAACACCAGGTGTTTATATATTAAGACTTGGTAATTCTAAATTTGGAAATACTAAAAAAATAATAGTTAACTAACTAGTTTAATTCGGTAAATTTTATTAGAAATCCTTTAGATTTTATAAGAAACAAAAAAGAGATTGTCTGTTTGACAATCTCTTTTTTGTTTAAATATTTCTTGCCCTAAATGGTTTTGTAATAAAAAAAACTCCATACAATTAAAAAAACATGTATGACGAACTCAATAGATTATTCAATAAGTCTAAAAATTAAAATCGCAAATTTCGTATAATCAAGGTAAGGTTTCGTCATATAAACACAGCAAAAATACGTTTGTAGGTTGAATGCTTTAGAGATTGAAATAGGAATGGAAAATCAAAACTTAGGAGAAAGTTGCCTGAAATAAAACAGAGAAACTTTTTATTGATGAAATTTTAAAATCTAAAAAGTTACAAATCATCATCATCATTAATCATTATTAATTGATTCTTATTTAATTGTTTAATCGTTTGATAATAGTACTAACGATTAGACAAATAAAATATTAACAACTTATATTATTAAAAAATTGCGAGTAATTTATTATAATAATGATAGTAAAATTAAATCTTTATTCGCTTTATAGGTAGTAAAACTCATTGAGTCTTTTCGATTTTTTGTTTTTCATAAACTTATCTTTCTGTGAATACTTTTAAAAGTGTTAATAAAAAATCTCTAAGAAGCAAAGTTCTTAGAGATTTAAATTTATTATTTAAAAAGATTAAATATCTTATTTAGTAATTACAATCTTTTTTGTCAAATAATTTTGAGTCGAAGTTTCTATTATCTTCATAAAATAAATACCATCACTATAATTAGTGATATTTAACGTATTTGAATTACTTAATAAACTTCCTTTATTTATAGTTTGACCTAAAGTATTTGAAATTGTATAAGTAAAGTCCCCAGATAAATTTCTTAGATTAATATTTAATAATCCTGTTGTTGGGTTTGGGAAAATTGAGATGTTTTCTGTTAAATAATTAGAAACACCAAGAGTTGTAACTATAGACATTTCTGTTTCTTCATCACTTCCAAACTCTCCACCTAAAAATATAACATTACTATTATCATCTGTTAATTCGTATGAACCAATACCAAAACCACAGCAAATACCATCAGAAGCAGCATCATTAATTAAAAAAGTATAACATTCATTAGGGTCAACATCAAAACTATAAAAGAAATGTGTATTATCGTCTACAGTTTGTTGATAAGGACCAAAACTAGCGATTACTGTACCTGAAGAATCTAAAAACTCCCAAGTAGTTTCTTCTGCATAATCATCAGTTAACAAATCTAAATGAACTTGAGTTGTAATATAACCACTATCAATTGTAATATCAGTAGATGCTGTATCATTTGTATCATTTTCATCTGTTGCATTATTAGGATTAGATACTGTTGCATTTATAGTTAAAGACCCGCCCGTTACAGTCATTGCTCCTAACGGATAATCTTGTGTTTCATTTTGATTTAGAGATCCTGTAAAGTTAATTATTGTATCAGAACCACCATTATTCCAATTTATTGTAGCATTTGTAAGAGTTGTTGAACCTGAATTTCTAAGAGTAATAACAGGCGATACTTGATTTTCACCACAATCTATAGCAGGAATATTAACAGAAATTGCAGCATCTAAATTAAAAGTCTCTAAAGGAGGAAAACTTTCTAATACATCTACACCTGAATTTGTTGGGTCTAACCATGGTTGTAATTGATTAGTATCTCCTGCAATAGCATCCCAAGAAACACCAAAACGACCATAATAATCAAGAGTACCATTATCATTTGTTCCAGAACAGGCTGCAGCACCTCCAAAAAGTTGCCCAATTATTTTACCTTGATCATCAAACAATGGTGATCCAGATGAGCCAGGTTCAGTAACACCTAATTCCCAACCGCCACCAGCAGTTGTAATTTCCCAAGTTTGCGCACCTGCGTTCGGTGCCTTAATAACTCCTGAATTATCTCTACATATTTTCATAATATCTCCAGAAGGATGATGTATACCAACTACAAAATCAGGGTTAATTTCAGACTTATCCCAACCTGCCCAAGTTATATCCCAACCACTTGGAATGCTAGGGTTTATTTCTACTAAAGCAAAATCTGAATTTGCATTTCGTGCTCGTAAAGTAGCACCACTTAATGTGAAATTAGTTGGTCCATTAGCACTATTTGCAGTAGTTGCGCAAATAGGATTAGGACTTATCCAACCAAATCTAAAAGCCCAATTAGCAGGATTACTAAAGCAATGATTTGCGGTTAAAAAATAACCTTTTTGATCATTTGCAGTATTATTTACTAAAGCACCTGTACAAAAACCTGAACCACCAGAAAGTAATATTGCTACTGATTTTTTATTATTA
>JAMONN010000159.1 GCA_027065775.1 Flavobacteriaceae bacterium
TTTTGTAGATAATTATGTTCGACAATTTACAGATAATGAACTATTTGTTAGTTTGCTTTTCTTTGGTATTATTATGATAGGTAGTGATATTATTACCACACCATTTTCGTATTATAAAACTTTTGTAATCGAAGAAAAATACGGATTTAACAAAAGCACCAAAAAACTATTTTGGTTAGATAAATTAAAAGGATTATTCTTAACTATTATTCTTGGTGGCTTAATCTTAGCGTTAATCATTTGGTTTTATCAAAAAACAGGAACTTCATTTTGGCTATATACTTGGTTATTTATAGCAGTATTTTCTATTTTTATGACACTCTTCTACTCTAGTTTAATTGTACCATTATTTAATAAACAATCGCCTTTAGAAGATGGGAAATTAAAAACTGAAATTGATAATTTCGCCAAAAAAGTAGGTTTTAAATTGGATAATATTTTTGTAATTGATGGTTCTAAACGTTCTACAAAAGCAAATGCTTATTTTTCTGGTTTTGGAGCAAAGAAAAGAATTGTTTTATACGATACTTTAATAAACGATTTGGAAACTAATGAAATCGTTGGTGTTTTAGCACATGAAATTGGTCATTATAAAAAGAAACATGTTTTTGTTAATATGCTATTATCCATTCTATTAACAGGTTTAACACTTTTTATTCTATCTTTATTTATTAATAATAGTTTGCTTTCGGAAGCGTTATCAGTTTCTAAACCTAGTTTTCATATTGGTTTAATTGCTTTTGGTGTTTTATATACACCTATTTCGGAAATCACAAGTTTATTAATGAATCTACTTTCTCGAAAATTTGAATATCAAGCGGATAATTATGCCAAAGAAAAATTTGATGGCGAAGCATTAATTTCCTCTTTAAAAAAACTATCTAAAAATAGTTTAAGCAATTTAACACCACATAAATGGTATGTGTTTTGGCATTATTCGCATCCTACTTTATTAGAACGAGTTTTAAATTTGAAGGATTAAAAAAGATTATAACTAGTTTTAAACTTCTAAGTAAGGTGAGTTGATACGTTTTATGAATAACTATAATTGATCTGTGTTGAAAAGTAAATTTGTAACGGTTTGTGCAAAAATGGCAAGGAATTTTAAAACACTTACTTTTTGGTTTATCACTTAACCAAACTTACAATTTTCTTTTTAAAAAACTATTACACAAAATTGTAAATTTTGCGGACTTTGTAAAATGCACTAAACTTTAGATTAACCACTAATATAAAACCCTAATTATTTTTCACACTTCTTTGTTAGCTATAGTATTTTCTAATTTGTTTAAATACTCAATGTCAATTAATCGGTTAAATCTTTTTTGATACTGTTTTTTTGGTAGATATTTCAACATTAGATGAAGTAGATATTTCTTAAAACGACTATTTGTCAATGATATTTTTCCAATCATCCAAGATTGTTTTACAATATATTCAACTTTTGTTAATCGTAAATTTTGATATTCAGAGAAAGGATTGTTTATGTTTTTTTTTAAGCAAAGTCCTAAAGTGTAAGCGTCTTCAATAGCTTGACAAGCTCCTTGACCAAGGTTTGGTGTTGTAGCGTGAATAGAATCTCCTATAAAAACTGTATTATTTTTAAACCAATTTTTATAGTTGGGTTTTAAATCTGCCAACTCGTTTTGAAGAATATCATTATTATCTGTTTTATTCAGTATATCTAATACTTTTTGGTCAAAATTTTGATACGTTTTTAATAGATATGTTTTTATAGAAGTTGATGGATTTTTAATAAAATTCTTTTTTTCCTGAACAGCCAACCAAAATACTTTAGTATCGCTTATTGGCAAAAACAAAAAACGCAATGCGCCTTCAAAAAGTTCATAATAAGTGTGTTTTAAATCTGAATTAATATCAAAACCCACAATTCCTCTCCAAATAACTTGGTGTGTTTTCCGTATTTTAATTTCAGGAAATAAAGTTTTTCTTATAGTTGAATGAATTCCATCAGAAGCAATTAGTGTATTAAATTCTGCACTTGT
>JAMONN010000160.1 GCA_027065775.1 Flavobacteriaceae bacterium
TCAATTAATTCTGAAGGAATTGCGGCACAATTAACCTCAATCATTGGTGCTTTAAATCTAGGACTTTTTTCATGCAACCAATGTGCAACTAATTCTTTTCCTGCACCATTTGCACCAGTAATTAATACACGTGCATCTGTTGGCGCAACTTTTTCGATAATTTCTTTAATATGATTGATTTGATCAGACTCGCCAATCATTTCATATTTTTTATTGACTTTCTTTTTGAGTCGTTTATTTTCAACTACTAAAACTTTTCTGTCTAAAGCATTTCTTACAGCATTTAACAAACGGTTTAAATCTGGTGGTTTCGATATATAATCAAATGCTCCTAAACGCATTGTTTCTACAGCTGTATCTAAATCGCCATGACCTGAGATCATGATAAACGGAATTTCAGGTTTAATTTTTTGCGTTTTTTCTAATACTTCAACACCATCCATTTTTGGCATTTTTATATCACAAAGCACCAAGTCGTAATCTTTATTTTTAATCATTTCCAAACCAATCAAACCATCTTCTGCATCTTCTACTTGATACTCTTTACTTTCTTCAGAAATTATTTTACCCAATACTCTACGTATTGCTGCTTCGTCTTCTATTATTAATATCTTGCTCATTTTTCTTGTTTAATCGTTTGTTGTTGAATTGTTCAAGGATTATTAACAAATGTACAGAAATTACACAGTTAAACACTTAAACGATTAAACTTTTTAGTAACGCATCCATTTAAATAATTCTTTATATGTTGGTTTTTTACCGTACATTAAAATACCGACTCTATAAATTTTTGCTGCAAATAATACAACCAAAAGGAACATTGCAATAAGCAATACAATTGAAATTGCTATTTGTATTGGCGGCACACCAAACGGAATTCGCATTAGCATTACTATAGGCGATGTTAAAGGTATCATTGAAAATGCAACTGCAATTGGTCCATGTGGATCTTTCATTACACTTACAAAACCAACATAAACTGCTAACATTAACGGAATCATAATTGGCATCATAAATTGTTGTGAATCTGTTTCACTATCTACTGCTGCGCCAATTGCAGCGTATAAAGAACTATATAATAAATAACCGCCAATAAAGTAGATTAAAAAGTAAATAAAGAAGGAAAATAAAGGTAAGTTTAAAAAAATAGAAATTGCTTGCTGCGGTTTATCTCCAACAACTTCTTTCATCATTTCTGCTTGCTCTGCGGTTATTCTAGCGGAACTCATTTCACTCATATCCACACCAATTATGGCAGATACTACGACCATTAAGATACTTGCTATAATTCCCCAAATTAAAAATTGTGTTAAACCTGCCAAAGCATTCCCAATAATTTTACCCATCATTAACTGAAAAGGTTTTATAGAGGAAACAATAACTTCAATAATTCTACTTGTTTTTTCTTCTAAAACACTACGCATTACAGAAGTTCCGTAAATCATAATAAACATCATGATAAAATAACCAGCAGTTAAACCTAAAGTAGTTTTAATAACGGTTTCTAATTTGGAAGATTTTTCGCCATCATAATTTTCTAGTTTTATCTCTGCATTAATTTTTGCAGATTTAATCTTCTCTAAATTAATACCTAAACGTTCCATTTTTTTGGAACGAATTTTTGTTTCAATTTTTTTCTCTAAAGAACCTATAACATCCATATTTGGTGTTTTTTTAGAGTAAAACTGAATGTCTTTTGCTAATAATTCTAAACTATCTATTTTAGGCACATATAATAAGCCATAATAGGAACTATCTATTGCTTGTTGTTTTGCCTCTTTAAGAGAAATATTTGTTAGTTTTATATATTTAGTAGCTTCTGTATTTTTAAATATTGTATTGTCTATTAAATTTGAATTATCTAAATAAGCAATATTTTTTTCTTTAATATCGTTTGCTTTTCCTAGATAAACAATTAAAACAGTTCCTGCAACCATTAAAAATGGTGCTAAAATGGTCATAACGATAAACGCCTTATTTCTAACCTTAGCGTTAAATTCTCTTTTAATAATTAAACCTAATTTACTCATAATTAATTATTGTTTTTTACTGCTTTAATGAATATATCGTTTACACTTGGTATCATTTCTACAAAATGACTAATACTTCCTTTTTGATGTAAAAAGTTTACTAAATCTCTAGTATTTTCATCCTTTTTTAATTGAATGTTTAGTTTTAATTCGTCATTTAAAGATTTAAAAGATGCTTCTTGTACATTGTACTTCGCTCCTATCTCTTTTCTTAAATTCTCTTTATCGTCAGTTAGTAAACCAACTTGAAACGTATTTGTTTTAAATTGTTTTTTGATATCTATTAATTTTCCTTCCAAAATTAAATTTGATTTATCAATAAGTGCAATATAATCACATAATTCTTCTACAGATTCCATTCTATGTGTAGAAAAAATAACGGTTGCGCCTTCATTTCTTAATTGCAATATTTCATCTCTAATGATATTTGCATTAATAGGGTCAAAACCACTAAAAACCTCATCAAAAATTAATAATTTTGGTTTGTGCATCACCGTAATTATAAATTGAATTTTCTGTGCTTGACCTTTAGACAATTCTTGTACTTTTTTGTTCCACCAAGAACCAATATTAAATTTATCAAACCAATATTTAAGTTGTGTTTTTGCGTCATTTTTAGTCATGCCTTTAAGCATTGCTAAATATATTGCTTGTTCGCCAACTTTCATATTTTTATATAAACCACGTTCTTCGGGCATATAACCAATATGCTGAATATCAGCGGGTTTTAAAGGATTTCCATTTAATAAAACGTTACCAGTATCTGGCATAGTTATTTGGTTAATAATACGGATTAAAGTTGTTTTTCCTGCACCATTTGGTCCTAATAAACCAAATATTGAGTTTTCAGGTACGTTTATCGAAACACCATTTAATGCAGTAAAATCACCAAATTTTTTTACTACATTTTCGGTTACTAATAAGTTTTTCATTTATTCTGTTTGAGTTTTCAAATATAGTTATTTGTAGTGATTGTTGTAAGTATGTTACAATCATTTTTGTTTTTTTAAATTCAAATAAAACAAAAAATAAATATACTTTAAAATTAATACTGTTTTATCTGCGTTTTATCTGGTAAAAACCAAATCCGTTTCTGTAGATAATTTTACATCAAAAGCATAGTTAGCATAATTAAATCCTTTTAAATCTTCTACTTTTTCTATATTATTATCTATAATATAACGAACCATTAAACCTCTTGCTTTTTTGGCAAAAAATGCAATTATTTTTAACTTGTCATTTTTAAAATCTTTAAAAATTGGTGTTATTATAGTGGCATTTAATAGTTTTGGTTTCACTACTTTAAAATATTCATTAGATGCTAAATTAACAAACGGTTCATTTTCTATTAGTTCTTTATTTAACTCATTTGTAATTGTTTCGTCCCAATATTGATATAAGTTTTTATGTTTGCCAATTACTAATTTAGTTCCCATTTCTAAACGATATGCCTGCATTAAATCTAATGGCTTTAATAAACCATATTGACCTGATAAAATTCGTAATTTACCTTGTAACTGTTTTATTTGTTCTTCATTTAAAGTATAAGCATCTAAACCTTCATAAACGGTTCCTTTAAAAGCAAAAATTGCTTGTCTTGCGTTCTTTGCACTAAAAGGTAAAGACCAATCTTGATTTCGTTTCCAATTTAAATCTGCTAGTTTCTCCGAAATTTTCATTAATTCAGATAATTCTTTTGGTGATTTTTTCTTTAGTATCGAATTTATTTTTGCAGCATTTTTTAATAAAATTGCTTTTGTGTGTTGTTTTATTGGTAATTCCGAATCGAAATCTAATGACTTTGCTGGTGATATTAATATTTTCATTTTAGTTTTTTTTCCGATGATTTAACTCATTCCTTTTTATTATTTTTAAAGGTATCGCTGAAACTTTGTTTTCGCAGATTTATGCTGAATTACTTTGTTTTTTTTAAACCATATAAGACATGGAAGTTCATATAAGTTTTAGTTTGTTTTTTCGTTGAATTACTTTGTTTTAAACCATATAAGACATAGAAGGTCATATAAGTTTTAGTTTGTTTTTTCGCTGAATTATTTTGTTTTTTTAACCATATAAGGCATAGAAGGTCATATAAGTTTTAGTTTGTTTTTTCGCTGAATTACTTTGTTTTTTTAACCATATAAGACATAGAAGGTCATATAAGTTTTAGTTTGTTTTTCGCTTATTCGCTATTCGCTTATTCACTTATTTACTCATTCACTATTTCCTGAAAAAATTTAAAACTCCGATTTTGTTATAGAGTTACTCTCAATATAAATATGTGTGAATTTTGGGTCTTTTTCTCTAATTCGCATTTTTACTTCAGCAATAATTTCTTCTAACTTACTTACTTTCAGTTCATCTTTAAAATTAACCTCAGCGCCTAACAAAACTTCATCTGGACCTAAATGCATGGTTCTAACATTACCGAAAAACTCAAATTCTTCGTAATCATTTAAAATATTGTTTATCATATCTAAATCTAAGTTAGAAACGGATTCACCAATTAATAAATCTTGTGTTTCTTTTGCCATAAAAATAGCTGTTGCAAATAGTAATAATCCGATAGCAATCGAAGCGTAAGCATCATAAATTGGATTGTTTAAAAAATAAGCTAAAGTCACACCTATTAATGCTAAAAACAAACCAATCATTGCAGCACTTTCTTCAATAATAATTGCCATAGAAGCGGCATCTTTACTTTCTATTAAAGCTGAAGTAAAACCAGTTGGGTATTTTTTACGGAATTGTTTCCAAGCAATATTTAAACTAATACCTTCAAACAGCATTGCTCCTATTATTACACCGTAATTCCACATTATATCGGAATGGTCCGTTATTTCTTTAGGATGAATTACATGTTTTATACCTTCGTAAATTGCCATACCGCCACCAAGTGCAAAAATAAATATAGCAACCACAAAAGACCAAAAATAAATCTCTTTTCCATGACCAAACGGATGTGTTTTAGTTGCGCCTTTTTTACTTCGCTTTATTCCTAAAAGTAATAATAAACCGTTTACTGTGTCGATAACAGAATGTATTCCTTCGGAAAGCATTGCTGCACTACCAGTAAAACTGGCCGCAATAAATTTCATTATTGCAATTAATAAATTCGCAGCTATTGCTGCAATTACTGATAATCTTGATCCGCTAACTGCCATGTAGTATAAATTAAGTATTTACAAAAATAGAAAAAACCTTTAGAAATAAGATCTAAAGGTTTTTTTTTGATACTAAATTTATGAACAATTATTTTTTAATAATTTTAATTGATTTTGATGTATTATTTGTAGTTAAATTAACAAAATAAACCCCTTTTGAATAGTTAGATAAATCCACATTAATTTCTTGATCTAAAGTATTCATCTGTTTTAATAGTTGACCATTTATTGCGTAAATACTTATTTTAGTATTCTGTGTACTATTTGGTATTTTAATAGTTAGCATACCATTTGTTGGGTTTGGAAAAATCGAAACATTTAACAACTCATTATCTAAAACTGAGGCATTTGCATCAGAAAATACTTTTATTTCAAAATCATCGAAGTAAAAACCATCTCTTGTTTCTGCACCATCACTAAATAATTGGAACCTAAATTTAATTTGCTCTCCTAAATAATCACTTAAATCTATTACTTCTTGCTCCCAATCACTTTTTACACCATCATACATTGGTTCGCCTTCAATACCTTGCTGTGCAATACCCGTTTTTGTTAATTTTCCGCATTGTGGAATCCAAGTATTACCATTATCTATTGATATTTCAAACTGTACATAATCCCAAGATGCTTCAATATTCCATTTTGCATAAAAGGTTGCTTGTGCCGAAACTGCATTATTTAAATCAACTTGATCTGCTAACTCAATTACCGAATTGGTATTATTGTTATAATCTCCAAACGGAGAATCTGTAATACTACTTGTTGCCGAATAATAATCATTTGTAGTAATATTCCAATTAGTACTTTCGTAATTTGCAGTATCATTTCCATTATCTTCAAAAATAACTTCAGGACTACCATATATTTTAGTAATGATTTGTTCCGAATCGAATGCGCCATTATTTAAAACCAATTTATATACTATTTCATCGCCATCTTGTATATTGCTATCTAAATTAAAAGTAATAGTACCATCTGCTGTTTCTAATAAGTTCATATTTGTGTGGGAATTTGTGTTACCAACATTCAAAATATTACCTGAAACAGGAACTATACTTACGGTAAAACTTGCTGGTTCTTGAATACCTAATCGTTTTATATTATATGAAAAATCGCCACTTGTTGTTGCTATAAATTCACTAGAAGTATCATTTAATGCCGCATAATTTGTAATTAAATGTGCTGCACTTAAATTATGAAACATCATTTCTTTACAAATTGGTATTATTTGACTCTGGTTTGGCCAAAATGACGAACCAATTTCTGGCGTCATTGCATAAATTTTATTCTTTGTGGAAGTATCACCATACATCCAATCGTCAGAATCTCCACCAACAGGATAAAGTGATGCTGCTAATTGATTGACATAATTATTTTGTGAAACCATTAACTCTGAAATTGCTACAAATAAATCATTTTCTGGTGTTGGTGTATTTTCGGCATAACCAAAAGGATATAGTAATAATTCAGAATAACAATGATTATTTAATGCCATCACAAATTCATGTTGTTCTGTAAACCATTTTATTGCTTGATTTTCTACTTCAGAAAAAGGACCAGTTCCTGGATATGTTTCGCCAAACGAGTCTGAAGTACTTGCTCCGCCCCAATGGTAAGAATAATTTCTGTTTGGATCTACACCAAAACTACCATCGCCATTATTTCTTCTGTTTTTACGCCAAAAACCACCACCATTTGGGTTTGTGGTTTGGTTATACCTGTAACCATCTACATTCATAATTGGTACAAAATATTGTTCTGTATTATCTAAAATTGCTTGTATTTCAGGATTTGTTGCATAATTTTCTAACAAATACCACATATAAAAAATTAGTTGTTGCATAGACGCTGGTTCTCTTGCGTGATGGATTGCTGTAAATAATAATTCAGGTTCATCTTCGTCAACATCTGGATTATCAGATATTTTTACCCAATGTATTGACCTTCCTTCAAAAGTTGAAAAAGTACTTATTGGTGATTTTGCAGTTATTAAATTAGGATATAAAGTTTTCATATCATCTAATTCTTGTAACATTTCATCTAAAGTTAAAAAACCGCCCATAGATCCTAAATTAAAATTTTCTGGCGTTTCGTATGTATTACCCGATGATGCTACATCGCAAGGTTCTGGATTTCTATTTTGAATTTCATTTTTACGATTGGCAATATGTTTTGCCATATCATTAATAGAAATACTTGTCTGAAAACCTAATGCAGTTGCTATTTCTAATTCATAATCAGAAAAAACAGATTCAATAAATATATTTTTTTTATGATTACCATGATCTACAGCAACTCCGTTTTTTAGTAACACTTCTAAATCCGAAGCATTAGAATAATAAATTTTTGCTTGTGAATAATTTACTTTTTCTTGAGAATAAGAAGTAAAAGTAATTAATGTCACTAAAAGAAATAATAAATATTTTTTCATAAGTTATATTTGTTGTGTTGTTTACTTTATAAAACAAGAAACTTTGGTTTTTCCCTAAAACATTTTTGTATTTATTCTAAATGTGCTGTTTTATCATCATCTAAAATCTCCTTAGTTTTTTGTTTTACTTTATTAAATAAGTCCTTAACGGAAGTATTTTCATCTACAATACCATCTTCTACTAAATTCAAAAATGCTTTATCTTGCGCATTACCAACTAAAATTGCTTTAGAATACGGAATATCATCATTAAAAGTTACCATAGAATATTTGGAATTATATTCATCAAATTCATCTTCTAACTTCATTTCTAATTGTCGCTTTTTCTTAAATAAATCGTTTGCTACGTAATCACGCATTTCGTAATAATTTTCTACGGCTAAATCACCAATAGCATCGGCATCTTTTTTACGCTCTTTTTCGTATTCGGAAAAGATTTTTTGCCAATCGCCTTCATATTTATCGATGTATTTAAATAACACAGTTACGTCTTCAAAACTAGCATTCATTCCTTGTCCATAAAACGGAACAACTGCATGCGCAGCATCGCCAATCAACAAAGTTTTACCTTTGTAAGAATATGGTGAACATTTAATTGTACCTAATGCTCCAACAGGATTTTCATTAAAATCTTTTATTAAATCTGGCATTAGTTTTAATGCGTCTGGAAATTGTTCTTTAAAGAAATTTTTAACCTTTTCGGATGAATTTAAAGATTCAAAACTATATTTTCCTTCGTTATGCGGTAAAAATAAAGTGACTGTAAAACTGCCATCTAAGTTTGGCAAAGCAATTAACATATATGTTCCTCTTGGCCAAATGTGCAATGCGTTTTTTTCGGTTGAAAATTCGCCGTTTTCTGTAGCAGGAAAAGACAATTCCTTATAACCATGTTTTAACCATTGTTGCGAAAAACTAAATAATATTTCACGTTGTTTAAACATGCTTTTTCTAAGTGATGAACCTGCGCCATCTGTACCAAAAATAATATCTGCCTTTATTTTATCTTTTGAATTTGTTTTGTGGTTATAAAAATGAGCAATATTCTTCTTAAGATTTACTTTTTTACATTCGCTTTCAAAAGTGATTTTTAGATTTGGTAATTTCTCTGCTTCGTTCATTAAAATACCATTTAAATCGCCTCTTGAAATGGAATTTATATGCTTATCGCCTCTTCCGCTATATGGCGAAAAGAATGTAGTTTCATCTATATTATGAATTAAACGACCTTTCATTGGTATGCAGATTGACATCACTTTATCAATTACCCCTGCAAGTGTCAACGCCTTAATTCCTCTATCTGAAAATGCTAAGTTTATAGATTTACCAGCACTTATATCTGTTACTCGAAGATCTTTTCTTGATTCTCGTAAATCTACTTTATAACCTTTTTTTGCTAATCTTAATGCTAATAGAGAACCTGATAAACCTGCGCCTATTATTAGAATTTTTTGTTTTTTCATTTTTATATTATTTCACAAAGATTATTTCACAAAGATTCTCAAAGAAAAAGAAGATTCTCAAAGTTTCCTTTGTGTGACTTTGTGCTTCTTTGTGATCTTTGTGCAACAATTGTTTAAATTAAACTTTTCAATATTTCTACAAATCTATAAACATCTTCAAAACTATTATATAATGGTACAGGTGCAACTCTAATTACATCTGGTTCTCGCCAATCACTAATAACACCTGCTTCTGTTAGTTTTTTATGCAGACTTTTATCCGCATCTTTTACCTGAATCGACAATTGACAACCTCTTGATTTCGGGTCTTTTGGAGTAATAATGTTAATTTTATCAGAATCTATTCCGTTAAGGAGAAACTCAAAATAACCAGTCAAATTTTTAGATTTGTTTTGCAACTTATCCATACCAACTTCTTTAAAAATTGCCAAAGATGCTTTGATTGCAGCCATCGACAAAATTGGCGGATTACTTAATTGCCAACCTTCCGCGCCAGCCAAAACATCAAATTCTTGTCGCATATTAAATCTAGTGTCTTTATTATGACTCCACCAACCTGTGAAGCGGTTTAATTCT
>JAMONN010000161.1 GCA_027065775.1 Flavobacteriaceae bacterium
AACCTTTATATGTAGTTTGTTTTTTACCATCAGTTCTTGTTATTGTTTTAAAATCAGCCTTGTCCAAACCAGTATCAATCGTAATATTTTCTTTATAAAATATTGGCCAAGCATCTAAACAGCCATCTAAACACTCTGAAGTTTGCTTGGTATCTTTTGAGAAAAAGTATAATGACTTTCCGTCTGAATCAGTCAAAATTTTACCAAAGGTAATGTTATCTGCTAATTTAATTGTATTTTTTTCTACTGTGGGAGTAGCTCCTCCGTCATCATCAGAATCACAGCTTTGTAGAAGGATTAAGGATGATACCGTTAGTACTAATAAAATTGTTTTTTTCATAATTTATATATTTATTTTAATTAAACTTGCAACAAATAACCTTCTACATTCCCATTAAATAAAAACAATTAAGGTTAGAGGGAAGAAATAGTACTTTAAGAGGAAAAAATTAACTTGAATTTTTAATCGATTTTGAAAAAGGATAACTTATACTTGTTTACATTGCTTGCTCTATCAGTTATTGTTTTTGTAATTGGCTATTTTAGTATGACTTATTTAGTTAAGGTAAGTGCAAAGCAATTTTTAGAGATTCAAATACAGTCTAGTAAACGTGAAGCACGTGCATTTGTAAAATTAATTTCTTTCCAAATAGAAAATGGTGTACCACGAAAAGTAATCATAAATAATATTCAAAACAGTATTGAAGGTACTAATACCGAATCTGGTTTTGTGTGTATGTTTGACTGGTCAGGCATAGAAATTTGCCATCCAAATCCACAAAAAATAGGAAAACAAACGAATCCTAATGAATCATTTGTACGACCAATAAATGAAGAGATTAATTCGGAAGATTTTTATGATTTATTAAAAGAAAAAAAACAGCAAGGTGGAATACGTAACTTTTCTGATACCAATCGTAATTCAGAGATTATATATTTATTTCCTGTAAAAAATTCTGATTGGATTATTGCGGCACATGCCAATGTAGAGAAAATTGATAAACAAGTTCAAAAGCTTAAAGCTAATTTCTCATTAGTATACATACTAACGGGTATTATTATTATTTTACTCTCATTAAGTATTGTACGGTTTTTAGGAAACTACTATGAGAATGAACTTGAAATAAAAAATATGAAGTTGGCAGAAGAAATTACTATTCTATCAAGATTAAATTCTAACCTAACTAATTATAAAGATAAGATTGACAAAAAAATTAAGGAAGGTAATAATGATGAGAGAGCATCTAAAACAAAAAAAAGAATTTTAACATATTCAAAAGACAAACTTATTTCTATTAAAGTTGAAGAAATTGCATTTATAAATACAGAACATTCTATTACTACAATATGCTGTTTAAACGGAAAAAAATACACTAACAACTCTAGTTTAGACGAACTTTATGATAGTTTAGATAAAACTTTATTTTTTAGAGCAAATAGACAATTTGTACTTTCTGTTAAAGGAATTGATGAAATTTTAAGATATGGTAATAATCAATTAAAAATAAAAACATCTCCTTCTTCTAATAATTCTATAATCATTAGTAAAAATAAAGCTTCAGAATTTAAAAAATGGCTAAATATATAATGTGTTTAAATTTCTACTCCATTAATCTTTTTATGTAACAGTATTGCTGCACCATCTGACATGCTTGCTATAAAATTACAAACAGAAAGAATTCTTTGGTATAGTTCATCATTCAGCACTTGGTACTTTTCTGGTAATACTCCTAAAATTAGCTGGTCATAACTTGATGCTCTTCCATTATACGAATTGTTTACAGCGTTGATAAAAACATCTAATAAATCGGCTAAAACTCTATACCCAGATATCTCTTTTTCTACAACCTCTTTACTTCTATAAATATTATGAATACTAATGGTAATAATATCATTTATCTGAGCTTCATACTTACATTTATCTAATAAAGAAATGTGGTAATCACCCGATAAAATTGCTGTTTCATTTGCCAAAAATACTTGAACGGCTTCATTTATTAAATTG
>JAMONN010000162.1 GCA_027065775.1 Flavobacteriaceae bacterium
CTGGAATATCGCTAAATAATTCCACCATTTCATCACGCGTTTTGAAATAATATTCTTCGTTGTCTAAACCGTAACGATAACCACGACCACGACCTTTTGGCGTTGCTTTATTCTCAGCATCTTTAATACATAACATTATATCGTGAGATTCCGCATCTTCTTTATCGATATAAAAAGTATTGTTAGTAGCAATAATTTTAACTTGATGTTTTTTTGAAAATTGAAGTAAAACGTCATTAACATGATCTTCATTTTCTTGACCATGACGCATTAATTCTAAATAGAAATCATCTTCAAAAGTTTTTTTCCACCAGATTAAAGAATCTTCGGCTTGTTTTTCACCAATATTTAATATTTTACTTGGTATTTCGCCATATAAATTACCTGACAAAATTATTAAATCGTCTTTATATTCTTCTATTAAAGTTCTATCGATTCTTGGTACATAATAAAAACCTTTGGTGTGCGAAATGGAAGATAATTTACATAAATTATGATAACCATTTTTGTTTTTCGCTAAAAACACGACTTGATAACCGTTGTCTTTATTTTTTTTATCTAAATGATTTTCACAAACATTAAATGCAGAACCTAAAATAGGTTTAATTGGTTTTAATGGTGTGTCGCCTTCTGCTAAATTATCGTTGTGTTCCTTAACTTTTTTATTATGAGCAAGTGCATCTTTTATAAAATAAAAGGATCCCATCATGTTACCATAATCGGTTAACGCAACTGCATTCATGCCTTGTTTTACAGCATTATCTATTAAGTCTGCAGTACTTGATGTGGATTGTAGAATGGAAAACTGCGATTGGTTATGTAAATGAGAAAATTCTAGGTTTTTTGTTTTAGGATTTTGACCAAGGTCATTTTGTTGCTCTTCACTTTTCGCTTTTGCCTTTTCGCTATTTTCTCTTTCTTTTAATCGTTTACTTGCTTCTTTTAAATTGATGTGTTTTAATCCAACTTTATCAATTATTGAAGGGTTTTTTTCTTTAAAAGTTGCTAAGAAATTTTCGGTTTGGTTTAATTCAGAAATGGAATAATTACCAATTCTAATTAGTTCTAAAAAACAACGTGTTGTCGCTTCCACATCGGCAGTTGCATTATGTGCATCTGCAAACGATTGATTGAATAATTTTTGATGTAACTCGGTTAATGTTGGTAGTTTAAATTTGCCATATCTTCCGCCAGGAATTTGACAAAGTGTTGCTGTTTTTTCTGTACAAGTGTCTAAAACAGGTAGTTTGTTTAGTGGTGATTCGATTCCTTTTCTATGGAATTCGCAACCCATAATATTGAGGTCAAACTTTAGATTTTGTCCTACAATAAAGGTTGTTTTGTCTAATGCTTGGTTGAAAAGTTCTAATACTTCCGTTAAGGTTTTTCCGTTTTCTGCAGCTAATTGTGTAGAAATACCATGAATTTGTTCTGCGTCATACGGTATATTATAATCTTCGGGAATGATTAAATAATCTTGATTTGAAATTAAGACACCAAATTCGTCATGTAATTGCCAAGCAATTTGTACACATCTTGGCCAATTGTCGGTATCGGTAATTGGTGCTTTCCATTTTTTTGGAAGTCCTGTGGTTTCGGTATCGAAGATTAAATACATTGGTTTAGTCTTTGGTTTTAGTCTTTGTTTTTTTGTCTAATCTTGATGAGAATAATAAAACATAAAAATATATAATTACATTGTTATTTTGAGATTGTATTTATTGTTTTTGTTAACATTTTTTTAATCATTTAAGTTTGATGTTGTTTAATAGGAACACGGATTGTACGGATGCAACAGATTGTCACGGATTTTAAATTTTCGATTCCAACTAATTTAGACATGAAATAAAAATGTAAAATTTGACGGATTCAAATCTGTGAAATCTGTGAGTTTTGCGTGAAACAAAAGAAACTCCCACATAATGAGAGTTTGTTAAGATTTGATTAGTTTTATTTTGATGTTGTTTAATAGGAACACGGATTATAC
>JAMONN010000163.1 GCA_027065775.1 Flavobacteriaceae bacterium
GAAAAAGATATGATTTTACGAAAAGTATCAGCAAAAGTTGATATTGATCAATCTTTGATAAGCAAATTTGAAAAAAATGAAAGGAAACCCACTAAAGAGCAACTGATAAGGCTTGCTAAATTCTACAACCTTTCAGAAAAAGAACTAATTATAAATTGGCATTCAGAAAAAATAGCCGAAAATTTAAAATACACACAAGCAACAACTGAAATTTTGCGAGTTGCAGAAGAAAAAATTAATTATTACAAATCTCAAGAAAATGGAAAATAATAAAATAAAAGTAGCAGAATTATTTGCAGGTGTTGGAGGTTTTCGTCTTGGACTTGAAAAATATAATAATTACAATATTGTTTGGAGTAATCAATGGGAACCATCAACCAAAGTGCAGCACGCATCAATGGTTTACGAAAAACAGTTCGGAAAAAAAAACCACTCAAATGAAGATATAAATGAAGTTGTAACAAGAAATGTTGAGGAGATTCCAGATCACGATTTATTGGTTGGAGGTTTTCCTTGTCAAGATTATTCAGTTGCTACAACATTACATAATTCAAAAGGTTTAAAAGGAAAAAAAGGTGTACTTTGGTGGTCAATTCATAAAATTTTAGAAGACAAAAAAAACAAACCAAAATATTTATTTTTAGAAAATGTAGATAGACTTTTAAAATCACCAGCATCACAAAGAGGTCGTGATTTTGCTGTAATGCTAAAAAGTTTAAATGATTTAGACTATGCAATTGAATGGAGAGTTGTAAATGCTGGAGAATATGGAATGCCACAAAGAAGAAGAAGAACTTTTATCATTGGATATCATAAATCGACAGATATTTATAAACGAATATCAAAATCAAATAAAACAGATTGGCTTCAAGAAAAAGGAACAATTGCAAATGCTTTTCCTTTAGAAGAAATAAATAAAACCGAAGAGTTTGAAATTAAAGGAAGTTTAGAAGAAATAACAACTGAATTTAATAAAGAAGGAAAACTATCACCTTTCCAAAATACAGGATTACTTTTTAATGGAAAAGTATATACAACCAAAACAAGTCCAAATTATAACGGAAAAAGAATAGTTTTAGGTGACGTTCTTCAAAATGGAGAAGTAACTGACGAGTTTTTTATTAAAGATAATAAATTAAAAAATCCTAAGTCTATTTTAGAAAAAGACGGAAGAGAAAAAACAATAACTACAGAAAAAGAAATGTGGGAATATTTAAAAGGATCTAAATCTATTTTAAGAATTTCTAAAGACGGTTTTAAATATAATTATACCGAAGGTGGAATGATTTATCCTGACGCTTTAGATAATGCCTCAAGAACCATAATTACAGGAGAGGGCGGAAAATCACCTTCAAGATTTAAACACGTAATAGTTTCAGATAGAGGTTTAAGAAGATTAACACCTGTTGAATTGGAACGACTAAATATGTTTCCAGATGACCACACAAAAATGGAAGGAGTTACAGATACGAAAAGAGCATTTTTTATGGGAAATGCACTCGTGGTTGGAGTTATTGAAAAAATTGGAGAAGCACTTTATAGTCAGATAAAAAACAAATAAATGGATAAAAGAAAAAATAGAATTCAACCTATTAGATTAAGCACAAAATTTTTCCCTTTAGATATTCATAAATCCATGTTTATAAATGACTTAATGATAACAATACCTCAATATTATGCTGAAACTTGGGGGAATGTTATTCTTTCAAAACACAATCCTGAAAATAAGCAATGGGAAGTTGATATAAATTATGAAACACCAAGAGAAATTGGAAGAACAAAACATAAATTTAAAGCATCTTTATCCTTATTCTTTGCCAAAGGAAGAAAGCAAACAAGTAGTTATAGATTAAAATGGAAAAATGAATTTGCAATTCAACTTGCTCAAGATTACCCCAAAAGTTTTGTACGTTCATTAGAGTTCCATATTGGAGATGAATATTATAAGAAACAAAAATTTACTGAGTTTGATATTGGAGGTTTTAAAGAGCAATTACAAGTCAAAATTAAGTGGAATAATGGAATTCCTGAGATTAACATTAAGGAATTCTTTAGAGTTAACGAGAAGTCTCAAGGTTTCCCTAAAGTTTTTAATGAACTAAGTTCTTATTTGATTGCTGACTACCTATTAAGTTCGGAAGATGAAATATTAAGACGAATTCAAATTACTAAATGGAAACCCAGAAAAGAGATCTCAAAGGAAATGAATGAAAATAATATTTACCTTTTATTAAATAGAGAAAAAAAAGAAGTGTATTTTGGTGAAACAAAAAAATCACTATCTAAAAGATACCCAACGACACAAAAGCATCATTCATTTAATGAATGGACAGAGTATTCAATCATACAATTACCACCCGAAACATCTGAACATACAAGGTTATTAGTTGAGCGAATTTTAATTGCAGTTGGTTCAAAACTTTTTACAAATTCAATATATGATGAAACTCCCGTTTTAGGTAAAGAGAGTGGATTAATTTTAAAAAATAGAAAAAAATAAATTATTTGTAATTCGCAACAACCATAACTAAAAAATCACCTTGTAACCTCTCACGACTTTACAAATCAATAATGTAAACTTTTCCATAATAGCAAATTATAAACCAATATCTTCTTATTTATAACAAGGCACATCTTCCAAAAATAAATATTTCTTATTCTCAAAATCTATTTTACAATAATAATGCTTTAAGCCATTAGTAACAATAAGATATTTTGCTTTTAATTGCAAATTATATCTTGCAATTTGGTCAAAAGTAGTTTGATTAATTTTAATAGTTGGGGCTTTACATTCCACAATAATTTCGTGTTCACCTTTATTATTAAAAACTAAAATATCAAATCGCTTTTTTAAACCATTCACTTTAATTTCCTTTTCAAGAGCAATTAAACTTTTTGGATACTTTTTTTCGGTAATTAAATATTGTACAAAATGTTGTCTCACCCATTCTTCAGGAGTTAAAAAGATATTTTTCTTTCTAATGGCATCAAAAATATAATGTTTAGCATCTTTTTTGATGATTTTGAATTTATATGTAGGTAGATTTAGTTTGTACATTTCTGCAAATGTAAAAAACAAGTTAATAACTTAACAATTAATTGCAACAATTATAACAGTAAATTGATAGTTTTTCAGCAAATTTGCATCTTAAAATTAAACCCAATGAAAAAACATAATTTTAGTGCTGGTCCATGTATATTACCACAATCGGTTTTAAAACAAGCATCTGAGGCTGTTTTAAATTTTAATAACGACAATCTTTCGTTACTCGAAATTTCGCATAGATCAAAACCCTTTGTTGATGTAATGGAAAAAGCAAGAGCATTAGTTTTAGAATTATTAAATTTAAACGATGATTATTCCGTACTTTTCTTACAAGGTGGCGCAAGTTTAGAATTTTTATTAGTGCCATATAACTTATTAAAGATTGGCGGAAAAGCAGAATATTTAGATACAGGTACTTGGAGCACTAAAGCAATAAAAGAAGTAAAACATTTGGGTGATGTTAATGTAATTGCATCATCAAAAGACAAAGATTTCACTTACATACCAAAAGATTATACAATTGATTCTAATGCAGATTATTTTCATTGTACAAGTAACAATACCATTAGAGGTACACAAATGAAAACGTTTCCGAAAACGGATATTGTAAATGTTTGTGATATGAGTTCCGATATTTTTTCGCGTGAATTAGATTTCTCTCAATTTGATTTAATCTATGCAGGCGCACAAAAAAATATGGGTCCAGCAGGAACAACTTTAGTAGTTGTTAAAAAATCTATTTTAGGTAAAACTGGTCGAAATATACCGAGTATGTTAGATTATCAGATTCATATTGATAAAGATAGCATGTTTAATACGCCATCGGTTTTTGCGATTTACGTTTCGATGTTGACCTTACAATGGTTAAAAGATTTAGGTGGTATTAAAGCAATTGAAAAGATTAATAACGCTAAAGCGGAATTATTATATGGTGAGATAGATACTAATGTGCTTTTTGAAGGAACTGCCGCAAAAGAAGACCGATCTAATATGAACGTTACTTTTAGGTTGCTAGATACTTCAAAAACAGAAGTCTTCGAACAATTATTAAAAGATAACGGAATAAATGGTCTAAACGGTCACAGATCTGTTGGCGGTTACAGAGCAAGTATGTATAATGCCTTGCCTTTAGAATCTGTGGAAGTATTGGTTGGATTAATGAAACAAATATAAATCCCATCCTAACCTTCCCAAAAGGAAGGAACTCCTATCTTAATGAATAAAAAAAATAAAAATTATTAACATTAAAAATCCATGCTTTCGTCTTCCCTTTGGGAAGAGGTAGAGATGGGAAAATTACAAAATGAAAGTATTAGCAAACGACGGAATAGCACAAAGTGGAATCGATGCTTTAGAAGCAAAAGGTTTTGAAGTAATTACAACAACAGTTGCACAAAATCAGTTAGAAAATTACATCAATACAAATAATATCGATGCTCTTTTAGTAAGGTCTGCAACACAAGTTAGAGCAGAACTAATTGATGCTTGCCCAAGTATAAAATTAATTGGTCGTGGTGGCGTTGGTATGGATAATATTGATGTAGATTATGCACGTGAACAAGGTTTACATGTAATAAATACACCATCTGCATCTTCACATTCGGTTGCTGAATTAGTTTTCGGACATCTTTTCGGAATGGTTCGTTTTTTACCAGACGCTAACAGAAATATGCCTTTAGATGGCGATTCAAAATTTAAGGAATTAAAAAAATCATACGCAAAAGGAAAAGAATTAAAAGGTAAAACAATTGGTGTTTTAGGTTTTGGTCGTATTGGCCAAGCAACTGCAAAAGTTGCTTTAGGTGTCGGAATGAAAGTAATTGCTTTTGATCCTTTTATCGAAAATGCTACCATAACTTTAGATTTTCATGACAAACAAACCATCGATTTTGATATTGAAATGGTTAGTAAAGAAGAACTATTAAAACAATCGGATTTTATAACCTTACACGTTCCTGCACAAGAAGAATTTGTAATCGGAAAACCAGAGTATGATTTAATGAAAGATGGCGTAGGTTTAGTACATGCAGCGCGTGGTGGCGTTATTAATGAAGTAGAATTGGTAAATGCTATAGAAAGCGGTAAAGTTGCTTATGCAGCAATCGATACTTTCGAAAACGAACCAACACCAGCAGTACAATTATTAATGAATAATAGAATTTCTTTAAGTCCACATATTGGTGCTGCAACTACCGAGGCACAAGATAGAATTGGTACGGAATTGGCTAGTCAAATTATTGATTTATTAGGATAATTGGTTATTTGTTGATTCGTTTATTTGTTTAATCAATTTATCACTTTAACCTTTAACCCAAAACCTTTAACCTAAATAATGGCTATAGTTAATCCGTTTAAAGCAGTTCGTGCAACAAGAGATAAAGTTGCGCTAGTCTCATCACGATCTTATGATGCATATACACCTGCGGAAATTGGTGCGCAATTAGAATTTAATCCGTTTTCGTTTTTACACATTATTAGCCAAAGTTATATTGGTCGAGAAGATACTAGTTTGGAAGAACGATTTGCTGTTATTAAAGATAAATATAAAGAGTTTAAACAAGAACATACGTATATAAAAGAAGACAAACCTCTTTTTTATGTTTATAAAAAAACAACTTTAGAATCTAGTTTTATTGGTATCATTGCTGCAACAAGTACTAATGATTATAAAAATAATGTGATTAAAAAGCATGAGAAAACCATAAAGAAACGAGAGAATCTTTTTAAAAATTACCTAAAAGCAACTGGTTTTAATGCAGAACCTGTACTCCTAACCTATCGGGATAATAAAAATTTGGATTTCATTATTAAAAAATATGAAAATCAACGTGCAGAATATGAATTCACTACCGAAAATCATAAAACACATTTACTTTGGTTGGTAGAAGATTTAGAAGATATAAAAGCAATTCAACAAGAATTTATCAAAATAGATTCGTTATATATTGCCGATGGTCATCATCGTTCTGCATCATCGCATTTATTAGCAAAAACGTTAGAGTCAGAAAATAAAAAGCACACAGGAAAAGAAGCATACAACTTCTGTTTGAGTTATTTAATATCGGAATCTAATTTAGAAATATCGGCATTTAATCGTTTAATAAAAACTTTAAATAATCTAACAGAAAAAGAATTTTTAGCACGTTTAAAAAAACGGTATGCTATTACATTATTATCCGATAATACGGCAGAGCCAACAAAAGAACATTCTCTAATTATGTATTTAGGGCAAAATACATATCAGATTGATTTTAAACAGGATGCTTATCAATTTAAATCTTCTTTACACGAGTTAGACGTACATTTATTAAACAAACACATTTTAAAAAACATCTTAGGTATTAAAGATGCTAGAAAGTCCAAAAAAATAAAATATATAGAAAGTAGAAAAGGACAATTAATTCTAAAAGAGAAAGTAACTAAAGGTAAATTTAAGGTTGCTTTTTCGCTATTTCCTGTACAAGTAAAACAAATGATGCAAATTGCCGATGATGGTTTAACAATGCCACCGAAATCGACTTATATTTTACCAAAGTTGCGTAGTGGTTTAACTATTTATGAGTTTTAATTTAACCACAAAAGGCACAAAAGAAAACAAAAGGTTGATTAATTTTTATAACTTTGCTGTAAATAATGTAAGAGCGGAAAAATCTCACTCTAAAATTGGTACGTTTATTGAAATAAAAAAATCAACTATGAAAAAAATATTATTTCTACTTTTTGTGTTTTTCATTGCAATTTCTTTTAGTCAGGAAATAGACATTAAAAAGAGTGCTGAATTTGAAGATGAAATGATTAAAACAAGGCTTTTGTTTTCAGAGAATGATGGAAATGATGGTTTAATAATAGTTCGAAATACAGAAACAGTTTTCACTTTTAATCCTTACCCAAAGGAATATTATATTGAACATTACGATAAAGATTTAAACCTAATTAAAAAAATAATTTTGCCTAACGGCAAAACGAGTTTATTAAAAGGTATTATTGTAAAAAATAATATTATAAATCTTATTGAGTTTGATTACACAAAAAAGCAAAGTTCCTTAACTATAAACGTCTTGCAGTCTGATATAGATAATTTAGATTTCAAAACAAAGGAAATCTATAGATTTGGTGAAAATGAATTTGAAAAATATTTTGGAGAGTTTGGTCTAAAATACATCAAAAAAGAGTTTAAGTTTATTGATAAAAACCCATTTGGTTTTATTGATTTTTCCAAAAATAAAAAATATTTTGATATTAGATTTTTTTATGATAAAAAAGAAAACAAATCTCAATATTTCATAGTATTTAACAATGAATTTGAAAAAGTTTACGAAAGTAAATTTGAAAAAAACAACAAATTCTTTGATTTCAAACATATAAATATTAATGATAATAATGGAACTATTTATTTGTTAAGTAAAGTTTTTGAAAATAACTCTCGAAAAACCAAAAAGAATGATAAAACAAATTATCATTACGAATTGTTTAACATAAATAGTAACGGAATAAAACAAAAAAATCTAAAAGAAGATAATAAGTTTATTAGTTCTTTATTTATTACTTCAAATAAAGAAAATGTTTTTCTTGTTGGTTTTTATAGCGGAAAAAATGATAATTATATAAAAGGAGTTTGTAGATATAACTTAAATACAAATGATTTAGAAGTGAAAAGCAAACACTTCAATTCGCTAAATGAACAATTTTATACTGATAAATATAAAAATGGCTTAAAAGGGAAATCTAAAGGAATAAAATATTTAGATCTTAAAAGTTTATTTTTAGATGAGCAAGAAAATATTGTTATAAACACAGAGGAATTTACTATTGAAAATCCAAATTTTGATTTTAAAAATATTTACTATAATCATTTTGAAAGAATTTTTAGATATAATCCATTAAAAGAAAAAAAAGTTAAACCTACTAAGAAATCAGTATATCATTTTGATGATATTATTAGCATAAAAATTGATAATAACGGAAAAGTTATATGGTCAAGAAATATTCAAAAAAAGCAAACAGGTTTTTTTAATTCATCCTATACTTCAACTTATATTAATAATAAAGCATATTTTTATTTTAACGGAACATTAAAAACTCTAAAAGATGGAAGATTTGGTTTTCTTCAAACAAGTTCAAGAAATTCAAATTTATTTGTTGTCGAAATTTCAAATGACGAATTAAAATATAAGAAAATAATTGATAACAAAAATTCTGAATTTTGGTATAGTGTTAATAATGGAATTGTATCAAAAGATTTTAAATCAGTATCGTTTCAAGGTACTAAAAAAAGAAAAAAGAAGGTTGTTAAACTGACAATTGAATAATAAAAAACACTATTTACAACAATGTGCAACAGATAATTGCGTTTTGTGCTTAACCTAAAATTTAGTACTTTTACTAAGTTAAGTGTTTAACCCAAAGTTTTCGGCATTTATAATCTGTAACTACTATTATCAACGTTAAGAAAGTATAAACTCTCTAAAAATAATTATAACAAAACCCAGAAAAGAAGACAACAATTTCTTGTGAACTTTTGTGTCTTTTGTGGTAAAAAAAATATGCACAGCGAAACAAATATAAGAGTACGATATGCAGAAACAGACCAAATGGGTTATGTTTATTATGGTAATTACGCACAATATTTTGAAGTTGCTCGTGTGGAAGCATTAAGAGATTTAGGAGTCACGTATAAAAGTCTAGAGGAAAGCGGCATTATGCTACCAGTTTTAAAATTAGAAGTAGATTATCATAAACCTGCAAAATATGACGATTTATTAACCATTAAAACTACTATTAAAAAACCATTAATCAAATTTGAATTTCATTTTGAAGTCTATAATGAACAAAAGGAATTACTAACTACAGGTAATACAACATTAGTTTTTATAGACATGAAACGAAATAGACCAACAAAAGCACCACAAAGTATTTTAGATTTGTTTGAAAACTAAATTGGTACTGTTGTTTTTAATATGGTTCTAGTTTAGTATAGCGTAGAAAAGATTAACCACAAGGTTCACAATGGTTTGCACAAAGGGCACAAAGAAAATATACCGTGCAACTTTGTGAACCTTGTGTTTTCTTAGTGTTCTTTGTGGTTAAATAAAAAACAACTTCATACCTTAATATTCAAAAAAAACAAAGGCAAAACCAACTAAACTTCATGAAAAATTGAAACTATTTACGATCAATATAACAGTAGAACGATAATTTAATTTTTAATTCCTTTTCTTTTTATCTTTTTTCTTGTGTTCTGCATTCCAAACTTTAATATTATCATCTTCTGAAATTCCTGAAATCACTTCAACTTTAATTCCGTCAGAAACGCCTAATTCTACGTCTGCTTTTTCGAACTCATTATCTGCAGTTTCGATTTCTACGTAAGGCTTTTTTGTTTTATCATCATACTGCAATAATGCTTCTCGTATAGACAAAACACTATCTTTTTTCGCAATAATAATCG
>JAMONN010000164.1 GCA_027065775.1 Flavobacteriaceae bacterium
TGTGTCTACCGCAGAAAGACAATCATCAAAAATTAAAATTTTCGGTTTACCAATAATTGCTCTTGCAATAGAAATACGTTGCTTTTGACCGCCAGAAAGTGTCACACCTCTTTCGCCAACCATAGTATTATATTTATCTTTAAAACCTTCAATATTCTCATGAATACCAGCATTTATGGCAGCATTTACAATATCTTCATCGGTAGCATTCTCATCACCAAACTTGATATTATTTTTTATAGAATCCGAAAATAAGAATGCATCTTGAGGTACAAAACCAATAGAACTTCGCAAACTTTCTAAATTTAGTTTTTGAATGGATTTATTGTCTATTAATACTTCACCGCTAGTAGCATCGTACAATCTCGATAGCAAACTAGCTATGGTAGATTTTCCAGAACCTGTTTTTCCTAAAATAGCGAGTGTTTTTCCTTTTTCTATTTCAAAACTAACATTTTTTAAAGCTTCAATATTTGTATCTTCATAGGTAAACGAAACATCTTTAAAAGTAATTTTTCCGTGGATAATTGTTGGTTTTTTTTCGACATTTACAATGGAAGGTTTTTCATCTAAAAACTCATTTATCCTTTGCTGTGAAACTTCCGCTTGTTGTACCATAGAAGTTACCCAACCAATCACTGCAACTGGCCAGGTTAACAAATTTACATAAATCATAAACTCCGCAATAACACCAATATTTTCAATATCACCATTAATATATCTTGTTCCACCAATATATATTACTAAAATATTACTTATCCCAATTAATAGCATCATCAACGGAAAAAATAATGCTTGTGCTTTAAACAAAGAGATGTTTTTTGTTTTGCTAGATTCCGATAGATTATCAAAATTTTGAATGGTTTGCTTTTCTATTCCATAGGCTTTTATAACATTAATACCCGAAAATGTTTCTTGTGCTAATGTGGTTAGTTTAGACAAATATTCTTGAACTATTTTACTTCGTTTCTGAATAACTTTACTCAATAAATAAATAGAAACCGATAAAATCGGCAATGGCGCAAGAGCATATAAAGTCAATGTAGCATCAATACTAAACATTTTTATAAGTGCCACAGTAAATAAAACTAACATATTTATGGTATACATAATTGCCGGTCCAGAATACAATCTAACTTTACCAACATCTTCACTAATACGATTCATTAAATCGCCAGTTCTATTCTTTTTATAAAATTTAAGTGAAAGGTTTTCATATTGTTTAAAGATTTCATTTTTTAAATCAAATTCTATCAAACGAGACATTACAATTAATGTTTGTCGCATTAAAAAGGTAAAAAAACCAGATAATAATGCAGCGCCAATTATTAAAAGTATGTTGGTCAGCAAAGTAGACTTCACAATAGCAATATCGGTAATTACACCATTATTATAATCTTCCACTACATTTAAAGAAGTTTTAATGAATGAAGGTATTTGTACTGCTAATATTTTTGAAACAACCGTTATTAAAACACCAAACAGAAGTCGGTATTTATATTTAATAAAATATTTATTTAAGTGTTTTAACGCTTTCATGCTTTCTTTAAACAGATGTCAAAGATAGTAGTTATTATTTTTAAATTCCAAAAAATAAAATTCCAAATTTCAAATAAAAAACAAAAATAAATAGTTAAAAAACAAAACATTAAATTTGTTTATTACTAGTTTTTTTTAGAATAAAATAAGACTTTTTTGCATTTTGATGTTTTAAATATTGGGGTTTTTTTTTGATTTTTTTTCATTTCATCAATATAAAAATATAATTTCGTTAATCATTTTACCTACTAATTATAATTTTGATAATATTTTAATTTTTAATTACAAAAATTAAGAAAAATTTAAGAATACAAGATTATTTGAAAGCATATTAATAAATTATTTGGGCTATCTTTGCACTATCTTAAAAAACACATAAATTTATGACTTCAGAAATAATAGATGCTAACGATATAAAGTGTATTAGTCCAGTTTTTGGTAATTTATCATTCGATAATCATGAACAAATTGTTTTTTGTAATGATAGCGAAACTGGTTTAAAAGCAATTATTGGTATTCATAACACAACATTAGGACCAGCACTTGGTGGAACTAGAATGTGGCAGTATGATAATGAAGCTGACGCTTTAAATGATGTATTACGCTTATCTAGAGGAATGACATTTAAATCTGCTATTACAGGTTTAAATTTAGGAGGTGGAAAAGCCGTAATTATTGGCGATGCTAAAACACAAAAAACAGATGCTTTAATGCGAAGATTTGGTGAATTTGTACATTCATTAAATGGTAAATATATTACAGCAGAAGATGTTGGTATGGAAACTCGCGATATGGATATTGTAAGAGAAGTTACACCACACGTTACAGGTATTTCGGAAGAAAAAGGTGGCGCAGGAAATCCATCACCAATTACAGCATATGGTGTTTATATGGGCATGAAAGCTGCTGCAAAATATAAATTTGGATCCGATAATTTAGATGGCAAAAAAATCTTAGTACAAGGTATTGGTCATGTTGGCGAAACAATTGTAGATTTAGTTACTAAAGAAGGAGCACAAGTTATTATTAGCGATATAAATAAAGTGCAATTAGAAAAAGTTAGTAAAAAATACGGTGCAACTATTCATCATGATTTAGATGTTTATGGTTTAGATGTTGATATTTATGCACCTTGTGCATTAGGTGCAACAATAAATGACAATACAATTCATAATTTAAAAGCAAAAATAATTGCTGGTGCTGCAAATAACCAATTGCATGACGAAATTAAGCATGGTAGATTATTAAAAGATAAAGGTATTGCTTACGCACCTGATTTTTTAATAAATGCTGGTGGAATTATTAATGTTTATGCCGAATTAGTTGGTTATGGTAAAGAAGAAATTAAACGCAAAACGGAGAATATTTACAATACTACTTTAGATATTTTTACTTTAGCGGAAAAAGATAATATTACCACACATAGAGCAGCATTAAATATTGCTCAATCTAGATTAGATGCTAAGAAAAATTAGACTTTTAAATTTTCTTTAAAGTGAAAACCTCATGATTTGTTAATTATGAGGTTTTTTTTAGTTTCTGGAAAAAATTAGCCACGAATTACACAAATTTACACGAATTCAATATTGTTAAAATTTACTAAAATAATTTTAATCTGCAATAGTTCTACAATATATCAAACTTAATCTGTGAGTTCCGTGTAAAATAAGACTAAACAAAAACAGTTTGTTTTCTATCTGGTCCAACCGAAATAATTTTAACAGGTACGCCAACAAAATTTTCAATTATTTTAACGTAATCTTTTAAATTCTGAGGAATATCGTCTATAGACCTTGCTCCTGTTACATCTGCTTGCCAACCTTTAACAGTTTCGTAGTTTACACTTACATTTTCGGGTTCTATATTATATGGGAAATGTGAAATTTTTTCACCTTGATAATTATATGTTGTTGCAATTTTTAAAGTATCAAAACCAGATAAAACATCACCTTTCATCATAGAAAGTTCTGTAACACCATTAATTTCAACCGTATATTTTAATGCTACTAAATCTAACCAACCACAACGTCTCGGTCTACCAGTTGTTGCACCAAATTCATGACCAACTCTTGCCATAGTTTCCCCATCAACATCAAATAATTCTGTAGGAAAAGGGCCAGAACCAACTCGTGTAACATATGCTTTAAAAATACCAACTACTTTACCTATTTTATTTGGTGCAATTCCTAAACCAGTACAAGCGCCTGCAGCAGTTGTTGTGGAAGATGTTACAAACGGATATGTACCAAAATCAACATCTAACAAAGAACCTTGTGCTCCTTCGGCTAAAATGGATTTACCATTTTTCATTGCTTGGTTTAAATATTCTTCACTATCAATAAAAGTTAATTCTTTTAATCGTTCTACACCTTTAAAAAAATCTACTTCTAATTCTTCTAAATTAAATTCCATTTTAACCTCATAATGCGATAGCATTTTAAGATGTTTTTGGGTTAAAGCATTATATCTTTTTTTCCAATCTTTTAATTCAAAATCTCCTATTCTAAAACCATTTCTGCCTGTTTTGTCCATATAAGTTGGACCAATTCCTTTTAATGTAGAACCTATTTTTGCTTTTCCTTTTGCGGTTTCCGAAGCAGCATCTAACAATCTATGTGTTGGTAAAATCACATGCGCTTTACGAGAAATAAGTAAGTTCGTTTTAAAATTAATGTTATATGTTGAAAGATTATCTAATTCCTTTTTAAAAATAACAGGATCAATAACAACACCATTACCAACAACATTTACAGTATCTTTATGAAAAATACCAGATGGTATTGTATGTAAAACATGTTTATTACCATCAAAAATTAAGGTATGACCAGCATTTGGACCACCTTGAAATCTTGCAATAATGTCATAATTTTTAGTAAGAACATCTACTATTTTCCCTTTTCCTTCGTCGCCCCATTGTAAACCAAGTAATAAATCTACCATTTTTTGTTAATTGTTTATTCGTTTATTTGTTTATTCGTTTATTTGAAACTGATGACTGGTCAATGCCTACTGAACACTATATACTACCTACTAATTCTGAACACTATTTTTTCTCATTCTTAGTACCATAAAAATAAAGCGAATGATTGCTAATTGTAATATCAAACACTTCTTCAATTGTTTTTTTAATAGTCTGAATTCTTGGGTCACAAAATTCAAATACTTCGCCTGTATCTGTTAAAATAATATGATCGTGTTGTTTGTCGAAATAAGATTTTTCGTAATGCGATTGATTTTGTCCAAACTGATGTTTTCTAACTAAACTACATTCTAAAAGTAATTCTATAGTATTATATAAAGTTGCTCTACTAACACGATAATTTTTATTTTTCATGTAAATGTAAAGCGATTCAATATCGAAATGCTCTTCGTTATCGTATATTTCTTGTAAAATAGCAAAGCGCTCAGGAGTTTTACGATGCCCTTTTTCTTCTAAAAATTTTGTAAAAACCTTTTTAACAACTTCTTGATTATTCTCTTTTTTCATTTTAGAATTTAAAAGACAAATTTAAAGGTATTTACTCTTGTTTGTTTCTTTTTTGAGTAAAATAATAAACAAGTTTTGAACAATTTTGATTAGGGAAGAACGATAAACAAATCCATAATTAGCGAATAGGGAATAGCGAAGAGTCATTCTCTCTTCCCTATTCGCTATTAACTCTTCGCTAATTTATAAACCCTTTTTTACTTCACATCATAAATAACACAAGGTATAATCATTTCTTCTAAAGAAATTCCGCCATGTTGATATGTATTTTTAAAATACTTTACATAATGGTTAAAGTTATTCGGATAAGCAAAAAACAAATCTTCTTTAGCGAAAATAAACTGACTAGTCATTGTGCTAGATGGCAAACCAACACTTGCAGGATTTTCAATAGCAAGTACATCTTTTTCTTGATAACTTAGACTTCTACCTGTTTTATATCTTAAATTGGTAGTAATGTTTTTCTTACCAATTACTTTGGTTGGTTTTGTTGTATTAATAGTTCCGTGATCGGTTGTAATGATTAATTTTAATCCCATTTTTTGGGCTTTTTGAATCATTTCTAATAATGGCGAATTGTTAAACCAACTTAAAGTTAAAGATCTGTATGCTTTGTCATCACTTGCTAACTCTTTAATCATTTCCATTTCAGTACGTGAATGCGAAAGCATATCTACAAAATTATAGACAACTACAGTTAAATCATTTTCGATGATACCATTAAAATTTGCCGCAAGATCACGTCCTTTCTGAAGCGTAGTGATTTTATAGTATTCATGTCTAATATCTAAACGCAAACGCTTTAATTGCGCCTTTAAAAATTCGTTTTCAAATAAATTTTTCCCGCCTTCATCTTCATCATTTTTCCAATAATCAGGATGTTGCTTTTCCATTTCTAAAGGAGTTAAACCAGAAAAAATAGCATTTCTCGCATATTGTGTTGCAGTTGGTAAAATACTACAAAAGGTAACTTCTTCCTTCTTTTTATAATACTGATTAATTATAGGTTCTAAAATACGCAATTGGTCATAACGCAAATTATCAATTACAATTAATAATGTTTTTTCGGTAATTTCGGGGGCAATAACCTTTCTAAATAACTGATGTGATAATAATGGTTTATCTTCATTTCCGTTAGAAAACCAATCTTCATAATTGTTTTTTATAAACTTAAAAAACTGTGAATTTGCTTCCGCTTTTTGCGATTCTAAAATTTCTAGCATTCCAGAATCAGCGATTGATTCTAGTTCAATTTCCCAGTAAACTAATTTTTTATAAAGTTCAATCCATTCTTCATAGGAATTTATCATCGCCAAATCCATGGCAATTTTTCGAAATTCTTGTTGGTAATTCGAAGTCGTTTTTTTAGATACTAATTGCGAATGATCTAAATTCTTTTTTAAACTTAATAATATCTGATTTGGATTTACAGGTTTAATTAGATAATCGGCAATTTTAGAACCTATGGCTTCTTCCATAATATATTCTTCTTCACTTTTAGTAATCATAACCACAGGTAAGTTTGGTCTAATAGTTTTAATGATTGCAAGAGTTTCAATACCAGTAAGACCAGGCATATTTTCATCTAAAAAAACAATATCTATTTGCTTTTTATTTTTAACTTCATCAATAGCATCTGCACCATTAGTAAATGTAGAAACCTTATACCCTTTTTTTTCTAAAAAGATAATATGTGGTTTTAATAAATCTATTTCGTCATCAACCCAAAGAATGTTTATCATGTATTTCTGTTTATTTGTTTGCTGTTTATTTGTTTAATCGTTAGTCATAAATCGTAAATCCTTTTCACTATATTTGTCCAATGAATAAACTCAAAATAGTTAACGACCCAATTTACGGTTTTATTACAATACCTAGTGAATTAATTTTTGATATTATCGAACATCGCTATTTTCAAAGACTTCGTAGAGTTTCACAAATGGGTTTATCACATTTGGTTTATCCTGGCGCACAGCATACCAGATTTCAACATGCAATTGGTTGTATTTTTTTAATGCAAAAAGCAATTACTGTTTTAAAATTTAAAGGAATTGAAATTACAAAAGACGAAGAAGAAGCTGTTACAATTGCCATTTTATTACACGACATTGGTCATGGCGCTTTTTCGCACGCATTAGAACATAGTATTGTTAATGAGATTTCTCACGAAGAAATTTCATTAAAATTTATGGAAGTTTTAAATGAAGAGTTTGATGGTAAATTAAATTTAGCAATTAGAATTTTTAAAGGTGCATATAAAAAGAAGTTTTTAAATCAACTGATATCAAGTCAGTTAGATATGGATAGGTTAGATTATTTAAAACGAGATAGTTTTTATACAGGTGTTGCGGAAGGAAATGTAAATTCCGAACGTTTAATAACCATGTTAAATGTAGTAAATGATGCTTTGGTTATTGAAGAAAAAGGAATTTATTCCGTAGAAAAATTCATCTTAGCAAGACGATTAATGTATTGGCAAGTATATTTACACAAAACAGGTTTAGTTGCTGAAAACATGTTAGTTAAAATATTAAAACGAGCAAAGGAATTAATTTCTAAAGGTATAAAAGTACCCGCAAGTATCGCCCTTAGTTTTTTTCTGAACAACAAAATTACTACTAAAAATTTCGATTTAGAAACTTTAGAATTATTTTCAGAATTAGACGATTTTGATGTCATGGCAGCGATAAAAACATGGCAAAAACATGATGACTTTGTATTGTCTTATTTATCAAAAGGAATTATTCAAAGAAAATTACCAAAAATCATTTTAAAAAACATCGAATTATCAGATACTGAAAAAGATAAAATTAAAGCAAAAGTATTAGAAAAATTTAAAATTTCTATTGAAGAATTACCTTACCTTATTATGGAAGGAAAAGTGTCTAATCACGCATATTCATTAAACAAACCAATTAATATTATTCAAAAAAATGGTGACTTATGTGATTTGGTTTCCGTTACCGATAATCTTAATTTACAAGCACTAACAAAACCAGTAGTTAAATATTTTATTGCTTTTCCTAAATAGTAGTAAATCTTTCAACTAGGCATCTCGCAAAGTCGCAAGGACGCAAAGAAAAAAAAGAAAATATTAAGTTACTGTCTATATTTATAAAACAAACATTTGCGCCTTACAAACCGTAACAATCTTTGCGTCTTAGCGACTTTGTGAGAAAATATTTTTAAATAGCATGGAAAAGTTATGTGTTTGCACTAAAATCTTTTAATCTTTCAATCTTTCAATTATTTAAAATTTCTTACTTTTGCAAACAATGAAATTTAAAGCAAGTCAAATAGCAGAAATTTTAGAAGGAGTTGTTGTAGGAGATCAAAATGCAGAAGTAAATCAACTCGCTAAAATAGAAGAAGGAGAAAAAGGTTCATTAACTTTTTTGTCTAATCCAAAATATACCAAATACATTTATACCACAAATGCTTCCATAGTAATTGTTAATAAAGACTTTGTTGCAGAAAAGAAAATTTCAGCAACGTTAATTAAAGTAGAAGATGCTGGTTTAGCATTCTCGAAATTATTAGAATTTTACAATCAAGCAAAACTGCATAAAATTGGTATCGAACAACCTAGTTTTATTAGCGAATCCGCTAAATTAGGTAACGATGTTTATATCGGCGCATTTGCATATATTGGTAATAATGTAAAATTAGGTGATAATGTAAAAATTTACCCAAACACATATGTTGGTGATAATGTTACTATTGCCGATAATTCAACCTTATTTGCTGGCGTAAAAATATATTCAGAAACAGTTATTGGTCAAAATTGTAATGTGAATTCAGGTTCGGTTATTGGTTGTGACGGTTTTGGTTTTGTACCAGATAAAAATGGTGTTTATAAAGCAATTCCTCAAATAGGCAATGTAATTTTAGAAGATGATGTAGATATTGGCGCAAATACAACCATAGATAGAGCAACTTTAGGATCAACTATTATCAAAAAAGGAGTTAAATTAGATAATTTACTTCAAATTGCCCATAATGTAGTGATTGATACAAATACGGTGATTGCAGCACAAACAGGAATTGCTGGATCTTCAAAAATTGGTAAAAATTGTATGATTGGTGGTCAAGTTGCTGTAAATGGTCATATAAAAATTGGCGATAATTGTCGTGTTCAAGCATTATCTGGAGTTGTAGGGAATTTAAAAGAAAACTCTGTAGTTCAGGGTAGTAGAGCATTTAATTATAGCGATTATAGCAGATCTTATATTCATTTTAAAAATTTGGGCAAGTTAAATGCTCGAGTTAACGAATTAGAGAAATTATTAAAAAATAAAAACGACTAACGTTTACTATGGAAGTTAAAAAACAAAAAACCATCAAAAAAGAAATCTCTTTAGAAGGAGTTGGTTTGCATACAGGTAAAAAAGTAAAAATGACTTTCAAACCTGGTGAAGAGAATAGTGGTTTTGTATTTGTAAGAACCGATTTAGAAGGTTCGCAA